>DATHDR010000210.1:0-4029 GCA_035318965.1 Verrucomicrobiia bacterium
GCGACAACGTCGCGCAAGCCGCCGCGCAAGCGTCGTGGGAATCCCGCGTCGATTTCGCATTTGCGTTTCGGTATCGCGCCGAGCTAGAGCAGCGCGCGGGCGGCAACCCGTCCTGGAACACCGGCGTCGACTACGGCCACCTGCTTTCACTCTCACTCGACCGTGGGGAGGTCGCCGCTCTGTACGCCTCGGCCGGCCTCGACCTCCAGTCAGACCTGCGCACGCTCGCCGGCGGCGCGCGCGTGAAAGCTGACCCCTCGGCGGCGCGGTACCTCGACCGCTACATCAGCCTGAACGGCAACCTGAACGTTCCGGTACTGACTATGCACACCACCGGAGACGGCCTCGTCATCCCTCCGAATGAAAGCGCTTACGCCGACGCGGTCGGAGCGGCCGGCGACAGCGGAATGTTGCGGCAGGTCTTCGTGCATCGCGCAGGCCACTGCACGTTCACGCCGGCGGAAACCATCGCCGCCGTCCAGGTGATGCTCAGGCGACTCGACACGGGACATTGGGACGATGCAGCCCTGAAGCCGGCGGCGCTGAATGCCACCGCCCGTGCTCAGGACGAGTCATTGAACGCCTTCTTCGGCGCCGCCACGCCACCGGCGTTCATCGATTTCAACCCGGCGCCGTTCCCGCGCCCCTTCGCCAAGGGCTCGGCAATTCCCGGATAAAATCCGGCCGATGGCGACCTTCAAAGGGAAGCTGACGCCGACGCCGGGCGGTGGCGGCGGATGCCTGGTCCCTGTGCCACACGAGGTCGCCGCCAAGCTTGGACTAAAAGGAATGCCCAAGATCCAGGCCGTGATCGCCGGGCAGCCCTACCGCGGCTCGCTGATGCCGATGGGCGACGGCACCTGGTGCCTGGGCGTCCTGAAGTCGATCCAGGAAGCGGCGGGCGTGGGTTTCGGCGACACGGTTGACGTCTTGCTGGAGCTCGACACTGCGCCTCGTACTGTCGATGCGCCGCCCGACCTGGCCCGCCTGATCGCGAGTGACAAGAAGATGGCGGCAAGCTGGGACAAGCTTTCCTTCACGAACAAGAAGGAGATGGCTCGAAGCCTCGAGGAAGCGAAGAAGCCGGAGACCCGCGAGCGCCGCCTGGCAGCCGCGATCGCAAAATTGCAGGCCTAATACCGCACCGTTGGGCCCAAACGCGCGGAGTTTTGTTCATCCACACGCGCCGTTGGGCCCAGACGGCGGAATTCGGGGCGAAGCTACGGGCTTGAGATCGGGTTCGCGCCCAGCTGGCCCGCGATGAGAAGCGTCGTCGGGTAGACACCAAGCAGCACTGAGGCGACGCCGCTCAGCCAGACGACCGACCTGCTGCTGACCGATGCATGCAGCCGGTCGGTGCGCGTGGAGGGCGACCAGATCGGGATCAGCACCCGCACGTAGTAGAAGACGGACACCACGCTCATGATCACCGCCAGCACGACGAGCCACGTGTAGCCCGCGCTGACTCCGGCCGTGAACAGGAACAGCTTTCCGAAAAAGCCGACCGAAGGCGGGAAGCCGGCGAGCGAGAGCATGAAGATCGACATCAGCACGGCCATCACCGGGCTGCGTTGCGCGAGACCTTCGAGGTCTGCGAATCCATCGCGGTCGCCTTCCGGGCCCGCGAGCAGCGTGATCACAGCAAACGCGCCGAAGTTCATGAACATGTAGACGAAGAGGTAGTAGAGGACAGCGGAAAGCCCATTCTGCCCGCCGGCGATCACGCCGATCAGGATGTACCCCGCCTGCGCGACACCGGAGTAGGCGAGCAGCCGCTTCAGGCTCGACTGCACGATCGCCATCAGGTTCCCGACGATCATGCTGGTCGCCGCGACGAAGGCGAGCAGCACCTGCCATTCGGGCGAGAGGTGGGGGAGCCCGCCCGAAAAGACCCGCACGATCATCGCGAAGGCCGCGGCCTTGGTCCCCACGGACATGAACGCGGTCACCGGTATCGGCGCGCCCTGGTACACGTCCGGAGTCCACATGTGGAACGGCGCGGCCGACACCTTGAAGGCGAACCCGACTCCCATCAGCGCGATGCCGAGCAGGATCAGCGGGTTGCCCGAGGTCGACGACGTGAGCCGCGTCGCGATGTCGGGTATCACGGTCGTGCCGGCTGCGCCGTAGATCAGCGCCATGCCGTACAGGATGAAGGCGCTCGCGAACCCGCCGACCAGCAGGTACTTCGCGGCAGCCTCCTGCGAGCGGCTCTCTGTTCGCGCGAAGCCGCACACGATGTAGAGGGCGATCGAAAGCAGCTCGAGGCCGAGAAAAACGGTGACGAGGGACGTCGCCGACGCCAGCACCATCATCCCGATCACGGCGGCCATGATCAGGATGTGGAACTCCGACTCGAGCATCCCGCGCTTGCGCAGGTACGAATGCGAGAGGGCGACGGTGAGGATGCCCAGGGTCGCGAACAGGATCTCGAAGAACAGCGCGAAGTTGTCGCCCGTCGCGAACTTGTGATACGCGAAATCGCCCGTCGCGTAGAGCCAGCGATAGACGGCGGTGCCAAGCGAGTATGTGAAGCCGACCACGGCCACGATGGCCACCGCCCCGCCACGGCGGCTCTTCGGCAGGACCAGATCGACCACGATCGCGAACAGGAAAAAGCCGGTCAACGTAGCGATGGCGGCGATCTGGCTGAGGTCGGCGAGCGCTTGCGACCACGTGTAGGACAGATCTACCGTCATCTCGCGAGCCCGGCCTGGCCGACCGACGTCATCAGGTTCGTCAGCACATTCGGGTCGAGCCCGATCGCGAACATGAGGACGATCAGCGGCGCCAGAAGCGTGAGCTGGCCGGCATAGATGTCCGACCTCGGTACAGGCCCGGCGGGCGCGCCCTGCATCACTCCCTGGAACAGCCGCAGCATGTAGACCGGCGCAAGCACCAGCCCGATCGCACCGAATCCGGCAAGGATCGGCTCGCGCTGCCACGCGCCAAGCAGCGTCATGAACTCTCCGACGAAGCTGTTGAGCCCTGGAAGCCCCAGCGCCGCCAGGGTCACGATGAAGAAGACGCCGGCCATCACGGGCATGCGGAGCGCCAGTCCCGCCATGGCCGAGCGGTCACGGGTGCCGGCCCGGTCTGAGATCCAGGCCACGATCAGGAAGAGGGCCGAGATGATGATTCCGTGGTTGACCATCTGCAGCACCGCCCCCTGCTGGCCCTGCACGTTGTACGAGAAGATGCCCAGGACGATGAAGCCCATGTGGCTCACGCTCGAGTAGGCGACCAGCAGCTTCATGTCGCGCTGGGCGATCGCCATCAAGGCGCCCCAGATGATGGCCGCGACAGCCAGCACCGGGATGACCCACCGCCAGTCCCACCACCACACGGGGTCGGGGAACAACGGCACCGCGATGCGCAGAAAACCGTAGGCGCCCGCCTTGCCCATCACGCCTGCGAACGTGACCAGCATGGGAGTGGGAGCGGCGAGGTAGGCGTCGGGCAGCCAGCCGTGGAATGGGAAAAGCGGAGTCTTGATCGCGAAGGCGAGCGCGAACACGAAGAAGAGGCCGAACTGGATCGAGGGTGATGGGGCGAGCGTCGCGAGCGTGGCGAGGTCGAAGGTTTGCTGACCGGTGAACACGTACTCGCCGATCACGCCGACCAGCATCAAAAGCGAGCCCGCGAGCGTGTAGAGCACGAACTTGATCGCCGCCCGGCCCGGTCTTTCCCCCTCGCCAAAGATCCAGAGCAGGAAGTAGGCGGGGATGAGCATCGCCTCCCAGAACACATAGAAGAGGACGAGGTCGGTGGCCATGAACACGCCCGCCAGGCCCGCCGACATGGCCAGCATCAGCGCCACGAAGCGGTTCACATGGCGGCTCGCGACCGGCGTGGCGAGGATCGCGATGACGGTGAGAAACGCGTTCAAGACGACCAGCCACAGGCTGATGCCGTCGATGCCGAGCCGGTAGAAGATCCGGAGCTGCGGGATCCATGGCACCGTCTCGGTGAACTGGTAGCCGCGATACCCGGGCGCAAACGAGAAAGCCACGCCGGCCGCGACGCCAA
>DATHDR010000211.1:0-11129 GCA_035318965.1 Verrucomicrobiia bacterium
CCTTGCTCATCGCACAATGAAGCCAAATGACTACTGAGCAGTACCACGAGCCACCCGGCGAGCTGACCAAACAGGTTCGGACCTTTGCGCGAATGATCGCGTCCCTGCAGGAGGAGGCAGAGGCGATTGGCTGGTACGAGCAGCGGATCTCGCTCGAGCACGATGTACAGGCCAAAGCGATCATGAACGACGCGCAGCAGGAGGAGTTCAAGCACTTCGCGATGGCGCTCGAGTTTCTCTCATGGCACAAGCCCAAGTGGCGGACCGTGCTGAAGGACGTGTTGTTCCAGCAAGGCGACATCGTCGAGCTTGGCGAGGAGGCCGAAGAGGATGAGAAGAAGTCGTAAGCGGCGCTGGTCAAAGGGGGATTAACTGAAATGCAGGTGGCGATTATCGGCACTGGCAAGATGGGCGGCGCGATGGCCCGGCGCCTGAAGTCTCAGGGTCACGAGCTGACGCTGTGGAACCGGACTCGCGAGCGGGCCGAGGCGCTCGGCGTGGGTAGGGTCGCAGAGACGCCGGCTGAGGCGGCGCGGGATGCCGAGGTCGTGATCTCGATGCTCACCGATGCCGATGCGGTACGGACCGCCTACCTCGGTGGGGAAGGCGCCGTCAAGGCGGCCAAGGGCCAGGTGTTCGTGGAGATGAGCACCGCTGGTCCTGACGTCTCAGCCGAGATCGTGCCAAAGCTCAACAAGGCTGGAGCTCAGTTTGTCGAGGCGCCCGTCATCGGCAGCGTGCCGGCGGTTGAAGCCGGCAGCCTCATCGTGCTGGCCGCCGGAAGCGAGGCGGCCATCGAGCGAGCCCGTCCAGTGCTCCAGGCACTGGGTGAGGTGCGGCGTGTGGGCGAGCTCGGAAGCGCGGCGGCGCTGAAACTCGTCGCGAACAGCATGCTCGCCGGCGTGACGGCTCTTGCCGCGGAGCTTCAGTCGGCCGGTAAAGGAGCCGGGCTGGACGCTGACGACGTTTTCTGGGCCATCAGCAGAATCGCTCCGGTCTTGAGCATGCGCAAGGCCGGACTCGTCGAGCACCGCTACGAACCCGTCCTGTTCGCATTGCGCGACGCGGTGAAGGACCTTGGCCTTGCGCTGGAGGTCTACCGGCGGAACGCGTCGACCACCCCACTCACACAGAAGACGAAAGAGCTGTACGAGCGCGCTGCGAAGTCGGTGGGGGACCTGGACATGTCAGCGATCGCGTCGCTCTACGAGCGGCAGCCGGCGGATCGGAGCTAGATCGCCTCGACGATCTCGCGCGCCGATTCGATCTCTTCGGTGCTGACGATGTGGCCCATGCCGGGATAGAAGCGCACGGTAACTCTCGAATTCATTTGCTTCAAGACCGTGGCGGCCTCGAGGACGCGGTCCTTCTGGATGTACGGGTCGATGTCGCTGCAGCCGAGGAAGGCGGGCGTGCCTTCGAAGCTGCCGGGATAGTCGCGGGGCGTGCCCGCCGGTCCGATCAGGCCGCCGCTGAGTCCCACGAGACCGCCGTACCGGCGCGCGTGGCGGACCGCAAACTCAAGCGCCAGGCAAGCGCCCTGCGAGAAGCCGAGCAGGATGATGCGCTGGGCGGGGATGGTGGCTTCGATCCTGCCGAGGAGGTTTTCGAGGACTCCCAGCGCCGAGCTGAGGTACGGCTCGTTCGCGGCGAGGGGCGCGGTAAACGGATTTGGATACCATGCGCTGCCGGCAGCCTGCGGGGCGAGATACGCGAAACCCGGATGCATCAGGTCTGCGGCCAGGGTCATGATGTCCTCCGCCGTCGCGCCGCGCCCGTGGACCAAGACCATCGCAGCGCGCGCCTTGGCGAGCGGCTCACCGGTCTCGAGCACGGGCATCCCTCGATGTGGATCAGTCACCGCGTCCGTAGTATGACCACGCCGTGAGGAGCGTCTTCAACTACTCAAATCCGCGCGTCATCCGCTGGGGCGCGGGATCGGTCTCGCACCTTTCGTCCGAGCTGATGCGGTTGTCCACCGAGCGCACCGTGCTGGTCACGACGCGTTCGCTGCTTTCCTCGGTCGACAGGCTTTCGGTTAGGCCGGTGGCGACGGTCGTCATCGCGCAGCACGCACCGATGTCCCAGATCGACGGCGGTGTCGACGAGGCATCGAGTGCCCGCGCCGACGGGATCGTGAGCTTCGGTGGAGGCAGCGCCATCGACGCCGCCAAGATCATCTCGGTTCGCCTCGGCGATGGCGGCCGCGCCCTCCCTCACGTGGCCATCCCCACCACGCTTTCGGTCGCTGAGCTCGCCGCAGGCGCGGGGTTTACGAACGAGGCCGGCGACAAAGCCGGCATGCGCAATCCGATGCTGCTCGTCGAAACGGTGATCTATGACGCTGAGCTGACGCTCGCCACGCCCATGGAGCTGTGGCTCTCGACCGGCATCAGGGCGCTCGACCACGCGGTCGAGGGGTTCCTGGCGGATGGCGAGCACCCCTTCAACGATGTCATGGCCCTGGAGGCGATACGTCGCCTCTTCGAGTCACTGCCCCGCGCGAAAGCATCGCCTGAGGACCTGGATGTCCGAACCGAAAACCAGCTGGCGGCGTGGTTCTCGTTCACGTTGCCTGGCGCATCGGCGTCCGGATTGAGCCACACGTTGGGCAAGCAGATCGGCGCTCGTCATGGAATTCCTCACGGGGTCACCTCCTGTCTGCTGCTGCCACATGTCATCCGCTACCTCGAGCGCAGAATGCCCGATCGGGTGGCAATGCTGACCGCAGCCACCGGTCCAGACCCGGCCGCGCAGGTTGAGGGCTTGATTGAGTCGCTCGGCCTCCCACAGCGCATCGCCGCGTCCGGCATCGGCGAGCCAGAGCTGCGCAAGGCCGCGGGCGAGCTGGCGGGCAACTACCCGGCCGAGGAACTTCTGGAGATTTACCTGGCAGCCCTCTAGCGCGAGAGCCACACCAGGACCAGAGCCACCACAGCCGGCACCGCCTGCACGAAGAAGATTCGTCTGCTCACAGTGGCGGCCCCATAGATCCCTGCGACGATGACGCACAGCAAGAAGAAGGTGAGGATTGGCCGGCCCGCGATGATGCCATAGGCCACAAGCGCCCAGAGCAGGCCGGCGGCCAAAAAGCCGTTGTAAAGACCCTGGTTGGCGGCGAGCACCGCGGACGAATCCGCCACCTCCTTGCTCATTCGAAAGGTGCGAAGCCCAATAGGTGTGCGCCACAGGAACATCTCTAGCACCAGGAAATATGCATGCAGGCCCGCCACCAAAACTACAAAAATGGTCGCCGCGATTGCCATCGCTCAGTGCCTCCTTCGCCGTGAGCGGCGTAAGTGCCAGCCTGGATTTGTGGCAATGACCTCGTGTGCGGCGGATACCAGGGCTGGGTCTGCTCCGTCGGCAGGCCGCACCTGGAGCCAATGAAGGCCGGCGATCTTGACAGCCGTCATGGCCAGGGCGGGGTTGAAGCCCGAGGGTCCGAATGCTCTTTCGGCCGGAATTGCAACGCTGCCTATCCACACCCGCTTCCTCCCCTCTGCCTGGGCTCGCGCTCGGATGCCGGCCAGCAAGGCTCGCAGCACACCTCTGCGCCTGTGATTTGAGAGGGTGAAGCAGTTCCAGATGTACGCTTCGCCGGCTCCGGGCTTGATCTCCAGCTCGAGCTCGCCGATCCACTCGGATCCGGTGGACAGCCAGCCGTATCCGGCGAGCTCACCTTCGCGTCGCACACCGAAGCAACGGCAACCTCGAGCGAGGCGGGTCTCCACGAGATCGCCGTCTGGCCCCATCGCCGTAGCGATGAGCAGCTGGGCGGCCGAATCTGCCTCGGTGACTTCTAGAGAGGAGGTGGGCGGCGGGCTCGATGCGCCGAGGTCCGCCGCCCAGAGTGTGCTTTGGATCAGAAGCGGAAGTGCAGGTGTCGCACGGCCTCGATCACGTCCGGGTCACCGCTTGCGGACCCGCCAGGGAAACGCTGGAAGAACGAAAGGACCGCGTCGGCCGCGTTGTTGTAATGGAAGAGCGCGTCGACTCCCTTGAAATCCTGCGCCGGTTCGGCCGACCACTTGTTGTCTTTCACCGTAACGCGCCACTTCCCGCCCCAAGGTCCGTCGACCTGAAGCCCATATGTGAAGTCGAGGCCTTTGGCGGTCTTCTCGTCGACCGTGTACTGCCAGAACACGAAGGCGTAAGGCAGGATGAGGCCCGCGGTCGCCTCGTCGATGGTGGCCAGCTTGTTGCCCAGCCCGTACTCGATGTCGTACGGGTGGACGCCGTAGTCCATGATCTGGAACGTGCCGTAAAACCCTGCCGGCACCGGGCCCGCGAACGGGTGATAGACCATGAAGCTGGTCCACTGTTCCGGCGTCAGGTCGGAGAGCATCTTGTCCAGCTTCTGCGCGTCCTTCTTGAAGCGATCGAGCGCCTCCTCGCGTGAGAGCTTGCGAAATTCGAGAGCGTGGTCGTTCAGGGTCTCCCCCATCACCGGGAGGCCGAGGGCCACGCCGTCTTTGCCCGCGACCGCGGCATCCCAGTTCTTGAAGTAACCCTCCATCACGTCGATCATGTGACCGACCAGGTCGCGCGTCTCCCAGCCGGTGCAGCGCGTGTCGACGTTCCAGTTTTTCGGATCAGAGACGAGGCGCGTGAAGTTTTCGCGGTCCCGACGCATGACGTTCATGACCGTGTCCTTGCCTTCGGCCGACATCGGGTTGACCGGAGCGATTGTTGCCGTGCTGCTCATAAGCTCATTTCCCTCCCAGAGGCGAAATACCGACCACGTTCCGTGCTGTGTGCATCAGTGCTCCGCGCCGGTCGTCGCCGTGGTCGGTACGACGATCGGCGGTAGCGTGACATCCAACCGGTCGCGGCGGACGTTGAACCAGGGCGGCAGGCTCAGTGTCGAGCCGAGGGACTCGGCGGTCTCGTCCACCGTAAAGCCCGGCCCGTCCGTCGCGATCTCGAAGAGCACTCCGCCCGGCTCTCGGAAGTAAATGGACTTGAAGTAGTAGCGGTCGATCACCGGCGTGACGTTGCGCCCCGCCTTCACCACCACGTCACGCCACTCGGATTGGTGGGCGGCGTCGGCTGACCGCCACGCGACGTGGTGAACGGTGCCGGTCGACTCCTCGCCTTCGGGACCGTCCGGGGACTCGATGACGTCGAGAATTGCGTGAGGGCCGCCGTCGCCCGTTTCGAACCGCGTCCGCCGTCCCTCGTCGCCAGCCTTGCGAAAGCCCATCGTGTTGACGAGGAAATCGATCGTCGCCGTTGATTCGGCCACGGTCATGGTCACCGAGTGGAAACCACGGATAGCGTAGTCCTGGTCGACCGGGCTGTCTTTCCACGGCACCCAGCGGTCGTCAGAAGCGTCGCCGACCAGCTCGAGCTCGATGCCGTCCGGGTCGGCGACCACGATGCCCTCGTTCCCGAAGCGGCTGGTCCGTTTGAGGCTCAGCCCCAGGTTGCGCAGGCGGCTGCTCCAGTAGTCGAGCGACCCCTTGGGCACTGCGAAGGAGACTGTCGTCACCTGGCCGCTCCCGGTGTTTCGCTTGGGCCAAGACGGCCAGCCGAAGAAGGTCATCGCCGTTCCCGAGGTGCCAACGTAGTCCCCGAAGTAGATGTGGTAGGTGTCCGGGACGTCCTGGTTGATGCTCTTCTTGATGAAGCGCAAACCGAGTACGCCGACATAGAAGTCGGTGCACTTCTGGACGTCCCCCGTGATGGCGGTGACGTGGTGGATGCCGGGCACGTTGGCAGGCACGGTCGTACCCATATTAGTCCGCGTTTGTGGGGCGTAGATGACTAGACGATTCCTCGTCAATCCGCGACCAGATCTCGGCCGCCAGCGGCTCTTCCATCTCCTCCTGGAGATGGGCGACGAGGCCAATGGCGCGGGCGATAACGGCGAGCCCTCTGCAGGTGCGCCACGGAAGCTCGAGCTCGCTGGCAATGGCGCCGATCGCCCCGGTCGCGTTGACTGGAAGGAGCCGGCCTGACGTGCGTGTCGCCTCCTCCGAGACCAGGTTCATGAGCTCGACGTGGCGGCCCGACAGGCCGTTGGCCGCGGCGAGGGCGAACAGCTTGGGTGTGCGAGGGTCGACGCGCTTGTGCACAGGGTGGCCGACACCTGGGATGGGCTGCTTACTCGCCTTGTGCTCGAGGACGATTCTGGCCGCCAGATCAGCCGACGGCTCGGCATCCTCGAGCGCTTCCTGGAGCATGCGCGCTGCTCCCTCGATCGATCCCCCGAACCGGTCGCCGATGCCAAGCAGCCCCGCGGCCACGGCGCCCTGGAGCGATTCCGGCGCGCCGAAGTAGGTGAGCCGGGCCGCAATCGCGCTCGGGGTCATGCCGTGCTCTACGAGCGTCACCGTCAGAGCGTTGAACACGATCGATT
The DNA here is from genome assembly GCA_035318965.1 of Verrucomicrobiia bacterium. GTDB lineage: Bacteria > Chloroflexota > Dormibacteria > Dormibacterales > Dormibacteraceae > Palsa-870. The sequence continues at coordinate 6,365 of DATHDR010000211.1, forward strand.
CCTGCTTCGTAGGAAGCCGGCCTTTCAACTCGAGAAAGGCGACATCGCCCAGCGACGCCTTGCCCAGGAGCTCCTCGACCAGGTCGTGCCCACGGACGACGATTCGGTCAGCCGTGGACCAGGCTATGTCGGATTTGAGCTTCTTCGTTGGCTTAACTTGGCTCCACCTCCCCTCCGGCGCTGCGCGCCACCTCCCCAGTGGTGGGGAGGCCAGGGCGGCTGACAGTGAGCTTGGTCTTGTAGCCGCTTTCACCGAATTCAGCCTCAGGCACAAGCGTCACCTGGCTTCGGAACACGAGCTTGGTATGGATCGCCTCGGCGATCTCTGCGGCCAGCTTTCCATCCGAGTTATGGCCGGTCGGGACCTCGACCTCGATTGGAACCGGTGGCGTCACGGAGACGTCATTTCCCTGGCGAACGACTCGCGCGCGCCCGGTGACACGCGGGCGAAACTCTCCCACGACGGAAAGGATCGCGGTCGGATACACGTTCACGCCGCGCACGATGAACATGTCGTCGCGGCGTCCGATGCAGCGCATGCGAAAGGTCGTGCGCTCACAGCTGCAAGACGTTCCTTCGATGCGGACGATGTCACCGCTGAGAAATCGCACGACCGGCATCGCCTCTCGGGTCAGGCTCGTGTAGATGAGCTCTCCGACCGCGCCCGCCTCGATCTCCATCGGCGCACGAGTCTGGGGGTCGATCAGCTGAGGCCAGACGTGCCCGGTCCCGCAGAAATGCATACCCTGCTGGTGAGCGCATTCGCCGAACAAAGACGGCGCGATGTCGCCGATGCCCATGACCTCGGTGACCGTGACACCGAGCACCTTCTCGATGTGGTCGCGAATGGCCGGGATTCCGCCACCGGGCTCTCCACCGGTGACGATGTGAGTCAGAGGCATGGCGCTTGGATCCGGATCAGTGCCCTCCAATCGATTGGCGAGGTACTGGGCAAAGGACGCGGTCGCGAGCAGCGTGTCGGCCAATCCGGACCGAAGCCCGAACAGCACCCGGTCCGTGTCTCCCGGAGCGACGGGGACCGATCGCGATCCGATTCTGATCAGGACAAAGTGCGTGTGGCCGGCGACGAATGGACCGGCGCCGAAAGTGGTGAGCACACTGCTGTGCTCGTGGATTCCGGTGGCGTAGTACGTGCCGGTGCCCATGACAGTCCACGTCTCCATGTCCCCCCGCGTCAGCGCGAGCACGCTCGGCGAACCGGACGTCCCGCTCGTCTGATAGATGCGTTTGACCAGCTTGGGCTCGACGCAGAGGTTGGTGCCGAAGGGCGGATCCTCGTCGATTGCAGCTTTGAGCTCGTCCTTGGTCGTGAAAGGGAGGTTGGCCAGGTCGGCGAGCCCGACGAACGAAGAGCCGAGGCCGGCCTCTCGAAATTTCCGCGTATAGAAAGGAGAGGCTTCCCTCAGGCGCCGGAACTGGCGGTCCCAGGCTCCGGAGGCGATGCGGAAGACTTCGCCGGGCGTCGCCGTTTCGATCTCCCGCTCCCAGATCCAGTCACGATCGCAGTCGTCACCTTTGAGGCGGTTGTGCGGAGCTTCCATCGTCGGCAACCATGATGCGCGTTGGACAGACGCGGATATACCCTTGCCGCCATGGCGGACCTCCTGCCGACGACCGTGGTCGGGAGCTATCCGCAGCCTGAATGGCTGGTGGACCGCGCGATGCTGGGAAGCCGGCTGCCGCCGCGGACACGAGCCATCGAGATCTGGAGAGTCGCCCCAGACATGCTGGAGCAGGCCCAGGACGATGCCACCGTCGTCGCGATCCGAGACATGGAGCGCGCCGGCATCGACATCATCACCGACGGCGAGGTGCGGCGCGAGAGCTACTCGAATCGTTTTGCCACCGCCCTCGAAGGCATGGATCTCGACCACCCGGGTACCGCGCTCGACCGCACGGGCCATCCGAACCCGGTGCCTCGTGTCGTAGGTCCGATCCGGCGCACCAGGCCGGTCGAGGTGCGCGACGTGAAGTTTCTGCGCGCCAACACCGACCGGCCGATCAAGGCGACCCTGCCGGGGCCGTTCACGATGTCGCAGCAGGCGCAGGACGATCATTACCACGACGAGGAGGCCCTCGCGATGGCTCTGGCCGAGGCTGTCAACGCCGAGGTGCGTGACCTCTTCGCCGCCGGGGCCGACGTGGTTCAGCTCGATGAGCCCTACCTGCAGGCTCGCGCCGAGAAGGCGGAGCGCTTTGCCGTCAAGGCGATCAACCGCGCGCTGGAGGGAATCACCGGCACGACGGCCCTGCACACCTGCTTCGGGTACGCGCACATCGTCCACTCACGACCGAACGGCTATCCCTTCCTGGAGCAGCTGGCGGACGTCTCGGCTCAGCAGATCTCGCTCGAGTCGGCTCAGCAGAAAGTTGACCTTTCGGTGTTGAAGTCGCTTCGCAACAAGCAGTTGATTGTCGGCGTCATCGACCTGTCGGACGACAGCCCGGTCGAAGATGTCGAGACGATCGTCGGCCGGATCAAGAACGCGTTGCAGCATGTGGATGCCGACCGCCTCATCCTGGCGCCCGACTGCGGAATGAAGTACCTCCCTCGCGAGAAAGCGTTCGGCAAGCTGAGCGCGCTGGCGAAGGCGGCGGAAAAGATGAGGGCGGAGCTCTAGCGGCCCGCCCCCTCTTCTAGTTCCTGGCTACTTCTTCTTGACCTTCGGGCACGCCGGCGTGCCCACGATGTGGTCCGAGCCCTTATTTCCTCCTGAAGTTGAAGCAGCAGACGCCGTCGATCTCGAGCGGGACCGTGTCGGTCTGCGCGGACGCGTTGTCCTCCGCTCCTTCCTGGAGCGCTGCGGCCAGCGAGTAGGCGCCAACGGACTCCAGGAGGCTGGCTGTCGTCGGACCGCCAACATCAGCGGCCTTGACCGAGATCGTTAGCGTGCAGGGGCTCAAAGTACAGCTGATCGAACCCGTTTCAGCCTTACCGGTGAACGTCGGCCCCGCGCCGGGTTCCGGATAGGTAAGCACGTGGGGGAAGCAGGCCGACACTGAACAGAGGTCGATTGTCTGCATCGCCCCGGCGTAGAAGATGGGCTGGTTGAGGGCGTTGTTCTCCATCGCCGCGTAGTAGACCGTGTTGCCCATCTGCCATCGAGTCACGTACTGAACGTTGGTCGCTCCCGGGACGGCAGCGATCGCGGTTGCCGGATGCGCTAGGTCGGTCACCTGCATAGTCACGTTCAGCGTGCTGCCGTCTGGAGAAAAGCTCAGCCGGCTGGAGCGGACATCAAAGCTAGATTGGTTGGCACCGCCGATGACCGGGTAGAGCCCGTCGCCTGACGGATCGCTCAGGCCGCTGACCGGCGTGTTGGACGGACCGCTGACTTTCGACCCGAAGAGGCCCGGTCCAGACGATTGGCGCGCGATGCTGATCACGCCCGCGCCGCAGTGGTCGGCAACCTGTACCGAGCAGGTCCCGGGCGGCTGGACCAGCTTGTTCGACGTGTCGTCATAGACGATCTCAGCTGCACCGCTCGCGTCGATGCTGACGGCGAAGAAGTCGGCGAGGTTGCGGTTGCCCTGGCTCGCGATGCAGGCGGATCCCTGCAGACAGACGTCGTCGTAGTGCATCGGGTGCGGCGTCACCTTCGCCAGCTGCTTTGAAGGCGCGGAGCCCGTGATCCCGCCACTCAAGTTGGTCGGAAACACGATCTGGGACATGAAGACGTTCCACGACTGGTTGTTGTGGCTGCTCGGGTCGACCTGCTTGTCCGAGCCATACCAGACGGCGTCGGCGCGCCCTGGCCCGCCGGCCTTGATCCACGGAAATACGTTGGTCGCGTCGCCGGTCGCGATCGAATCGTCACTGACCTGGACAGGTGTTGTCCAGGTGGTCCATCCACTGGCTGCGCTCGAGGCGCTGACAAAGGTCTGGCGCAGGGCGGAATCGTTGTTGGTCGGGCTGACGGTCCAGACCACCTCGAGGTTGCGGCCGGTGTCCATCGACAGCACCGAGAAGAGCGTGTCGGGTGATCCGGTCGTCGTATCGGCGATCTTGACTAGCTTGGTCAGATCCTGGCCGCCAGGAGTTGCGTCGAGGAAGTGGAGGACACCGGTCCCATCGGGAGTGCCGATGTTCATGTAGAGGCCAGGCGTGGCTGTGGCCGACGTTCCGCAGGTGTGGGAATTGCAGGCCGCGGCCTGGAATACCTTGCCCGTCACCTGATCGATGGCGGGGTATCCATCTCCCCCGAAGGGAGAGTAGATCGCGCCATTGCCGGCAGGCGACTCATCCGCGGTTGCGTTCGTGTAGTTGATTCCGTCCGTGCTCTTGTTCCACTGCTCGCCGCCATTCGGTCCCGGGCCGACCAGGTTGTTCCAGACGAGATAGACGAGGGGCGTCGGGCCGCCCGCGGCGCGGTATGCGGACTGGTTCGGCGTGGTTGGTGTCGGGTCGTAGACCGCGAACCACTGGCGGTCGGAGCCGGGGCTGCTGCCGTCGCAGCCGAGGAAGTTCTCCTGGTCCGAGGCGCCTGAGCTCGCCGGACCGGTGACCGCAACCCGCTGGCAGGCGAGCGCCCAGAGGTCGGAGAAGTACTGCTTTCCACTGCGGTCGAACGCGATGTCGGTGTCGCCGCCACCGGGTCCCGGAGCGGGAATCCCGATCAGGGCCGAGGGCACAGTTTTTTGCGCCATGACCCGGAAGGTATGGCCGCCGTCAACCGAACCGAACCAGGTGCTCCGCTGTGTGCCGGTTCCGGTCGGCCCGCTGTTGAAGACGCGGCCCTGGGGA
>DATHDR010000212.1:0-3236 GCA_035318965.1 Verrucomicrobiia bacterium
CGTCTTCAGCTCGTCGTGGACGAAGTTGGCCGTCGCCTTGCCGAAGTCCGACGACTGGTCGTAGGAGAACTTCAGCGACGAGAGCTGCGACGCGGACATGCCTGAGGCTGCAAGCGAAGCGCGCGCCTGCGCTACGTCGAACTTCTGAGCGGTCAGGTTTGGCGAGTACCCGTTCATTCCTTTGGGGATGAAGGTGGACGCGGGCAAGCCCTGGCCCTCGAAGATCTTGGCCACGAACGCATCGCGGTCGATCGCCTGCGCGATCGCCAGCCGCAGCTTTGCATTGTTCATAGGTGAGGTGTTGACGCGAAAAACGATCCAGAACACGGTCAGGTCGGGCGTCTTGACCAGGTTCGGCTTGAGGCTCGCGTCGCCCGCGACGGCCGCCGCCTGCGCCGGCTGCACGGAAATTTCGTCCAGGTCGCCGCTCCTGTACTTGCGCAGCGCGGCGGCCCCGTCGTTCACCACCTGGAAGCTGATCGTCTTCAGCGTCGGCTTGGGACCCCAGTAGTTCGGGTTCGGAACGACTGTGATGTGGTCGTTGGGCGCCATGTCCGAGACCTTGAAGGGACCGTTCGTGATGAGGGTGTCGGGGCTGGTTGACCACTTGTCGCCGTTCTTCTTGACGATGTCCTCCCGGACCGGCGCGGCGGCCGGCATCGCGGCCAGCCACATGAACGCAGGATCAGGCTGCGAGAGCGTGACCTGGAACGTGTGGTCGTCGACGGCTTTGAGCCCGAGGGTGCCGAGCGCGGCATCGATCTGGGCGCCGTCGCGCTGCGGGTCCATGACGGACACCCTTTCACCGTTGAGGATCGCGCCCGCGAAGAAGGTCGCTTCGGGTGATGCGAGGCGCGGATCGATCAAACGCTGCCACGCATACACAAAGTCCTGTGCCTTCACCGGCGTGCCGTCCGAGTACTTCCCGTTCGTCCGCAGGTGAAAGACGTAGACCGACCCCCCATTCGTCGTGTCGTAGCTCTGCGCCGCGGCGAGCTCTGTGCCGCCCAGGTCTGGCGACGGCTTCAACAACGGTTCGGAGATGACGCGCAGGACAGCGGTCTCGTACGGGTACTGGGTCTGTCCAGGATCGAGCGACGCGGGCTGATCTTCGAGCAGGACGCGCAGCGTCTGGTCTTTGGCGAGCTTCGGTCCTTGCGTCAGCGCTCCGGAATCGCACGCGGAAACCAATGCCAGGACGATCAGCGCCGACGCCAGGGCGCGAAGCAACCTCGAGCCTGGGATCACTTTTCCATCTTAACCAGCGTCGCCCGTAGGCCCGGCTTTGCCGGGCCGTCCGCCAATCCCCTCATCTAGCCCACACAGCGCGGCCAGGAGAAATCCTCTAAACAAGTCCCCACCTGCAGGAAAAAGAGCATGAGAGGAAACCTAGGTTTCCTCTCATATGAAGAAGGGAGCAACCCTGGCGGGCAGCCCCCTTGTGCACGTACCGATGAATGTAACCCAAAACCGGGCCGCGTTGGCCCGGTTTTGTCCAAACCTCTAGACAGACAGGGTTTCCAGGTCGATCGGCTCCTCCTCGAGGACCCTGGCCGCCTGCTCACGCTGCTTCTTGTAGTAGTCGAGCCCGGTCCCGGCCGGGATGAGCTTGCCGATGATCACGTTCTCCTTCAGACCGCGCAGCCGGTCCACCTTGCCGGAGATCGCGGCCTCCGTCAGGACACGCGTCGTCTCCTGGAAGGAAGCGGCCGAAAGCCACGATGTGGTGTTCAGCGCCGCCTTGATCAAGCCGAGCAGCACTGTCTGGGCGGTGGCGGGCTCGCCGCCCTCCGCCAGCGCACGCGCGTTGGCCTCCTCGTACTCCCACTGCGAGACGATCTCGCCGGGCAGGAGTCCGGTGTCGCCGGCCGAGTCGATGCGGACCTTCCGCATCATCTGCCGGACGATGACCTCGATGTGCTTGTCGTTGATGTCCACGCCCTGGCTGCGGTAGACCTTCTGGACCTCGTCGACCAGGAACGTCTGAACCGCTTCCTTGCCCAGGATGTGGAGCAGCTCCTGAGGTGAGATCGATCCCTCGGTGATCTGCTGGCCCGCCTTGATGAGCACCTTCTGCCCGTCCCGTCGGTCGAGCTCGGGCCGGATGCGCACCTGGTGCGGGATCGCGTACTCGCGGACCTCCTCGTCGAGGGTCCGCACAGTGATCTCCTTGGCCGACACGGTCACCTTGCCGGCGTGCCGTGTCCGAACGACGTTGCCCTTGGCGTCGCGGGCCAGCTCCTGGCCCTCCAAAGCGTCGTCCTTGCTCTTGACCAGGACCTGCATCTTGGGGTCGATCGGGTAGGAGACCTCGAACTCCTCCTTGGACGTCACGCGCACCTTGCGCGATCCCTCCTGGCGGATGATCTCGAGCTCCCCGTCAATCTCGGAGATGATGGCCTTGCCCTTGGGGATGCGAGCCTCGAACAGCTCCTCCACGCGGGGCAGACCCTGGGTGATGTCCACCCCGGCGACACCGCCGGTGTGGAACGTGCGCATGGTCAGCTGGGTGCCCGGCTCGCCGATGGACTGCGCTGCGATGACACCCACCGCCTCGCCAATTTCCACCACCTTGCCTGTGGCGAGGTTGCGGCCGTAGCACGTGCGGCAGACGCCCTCACGCGCCTCGCACACGAGAACCGAACGGAACTTGACGGGCACGCCGGCCGCGATGATCTTGCGCGCCGCGTCGTCGCTGATCGACGTACCCGACTGGACGAGGACCTTGCCTCCGACGGTGATGTCCTCGGCCGAGACCCGGCCCGCGATCTTCTCGAAGATCGGCTCGTTCTTAGCCCGCTCCGGGCTGATGTCGCGAATCCAGATTCCATTGGTAGTTCCGCAGTCCTCCTCCCGGACGATCACGTCCTGGGCGACGTCGACGAGACGGCGCGTCAGGTAGCCGGAGTCGGCCGTGCGGAGCGCGGTGTCGGCAAGTCCCTTACGGGTGCCGTGGGTCGAGATGAAGTACTCGAGCACCGTCAGGCCCTCGGTGAAGTTGGCCATGATCGGCAGGTCGATGATCCGGCCGGTGGGGTCGGCCATCAGCCCTCGCATGCCGGCCAGCTGGCGGATCTGCTGGATGTTTCCGCGGGCGCTCGAGCCCATCATCATCCAGATGGGGCTGAACTTATCGAAGGCGTGCTCGGTGGCGTTGCCCACGTCCTCGTAGGCCTTCTGCCACAGCTCGATCACCTTGCGGTACCGCTCGTCGTCGGTCATGACGCCGCGGCGGT
>DATHDR010000213.1:0-4007 GCA_035318965.1 Verrucomicrobiia bacterium
GGGTCGCAGGTCGGGGCAGGCGACCGATAGGGCGCCGGTCAGGGCGCCGAGACGAAGGAAGGGGTGGACCGCCTAGGAACGCATCTATAGATGCGTGACGACGGCGGGCCGGGCCCCCTGACGCACGTGTCGGCGTCCTGAGCCCCGAGATGCGGCCTGCCTGGCTGTAGCGGACCACGTAACTTATGACTTCTCTTCGCGAACGCCCTGGACGTTCACGTTGACCTGGGCCACAGGCACGTTGACTGAACGCTCCACCTCGAACTTGACCGCCTCCTGCAGGTTGTGGGCAACTTCCGAGATGCGGATTCCGTACTGGACGATGACGAAGACGTCGATCCCTAGGCCGCCTTCGACCTCGACCACCTCGACTCCTCGATCTACGTTCTCCCTGCGCAGCAGCTCGGCCACGCCGTCCCGCAGGCCGCGCGCCGCCATGCCCGTGATCCCGTAGCAGCGGAGCGCGGCGTGGGCGGCGATGGCTCCCACGGCGGAGGGGAACACCTCGATCCGGCCCCACTGGCGGGCCTGGACCAGGGTGGTGGTGGTCTTTGAGGCCATGAGAAAGCCCATGGTACAATTCGGATCCGCGCGCTTACGTGCGCGAGCTCGATTTCATCCCCCAACTCCCAATCGGAAGGTGCCTCATGGCCAAGCGCTGTGCGATCTGCGGCAAGGAGCCGCAATACGGACATCACGTCAGTCACGCCAAGAACCGGGTCAACCGGAGGTTCCTGCCCAACCTGCAGATGGGCCGGGTGACCGTGGCCGGACGCACCGTGCGCGCGCGAGTGTGCACACGCTGCCTGCGCACTTATACCGCTTAGCGGGGCGCGCGCAGGGCGCACTTCTAGTTAATCGAACTCCATCCCCTGCACCTGGCCCAGGTGCATCAGATCCTTCCGGAGCGCCGCCCACACGCGTTCCTGGGCCGCGGCTTCCGGGACCACGCTTGACGGGTCGTTGACGTCAGCCGCCAGGTCGGGACGCTCGACCATCTCGGCGAACAGCAGAGTCCAGGCCCGCGGCACGACCTCCCGGATGGCATAACCGCCGCCTCCGAGCGCGAGCCATCGCCCGTCACACAGCTCATGCGCCAGCTCGTGAAAAACCTGTCCGACACGGGGCCAGATGCGCGTCGTTGCCGCCAGGTGCGCGAGCGGGTCGAGGTAGTGCGTGTCGCAGCCGTCCTGCGTCACTAGAACGGTCGGCTTGAACCGTCGCAGCAAAGGCGGCACGACCTTCTCGAAACCATCGAGCCACGGCTCGTCCCAAGCGAAGGGCATGAACGGAAGGTTGGCGGCGGACCCACGGCCAGGCCCGACCCCGCAGTCCTGCGGAAACCCGGTCCCAGGAAAGAGGTAGCGACCGCTCTCGTGAAGGCTGATCGTGAGCACGTCCGGATCGCTCTGGAAAACTCCTTCGACGCCATCCCCGTGGTGCACGTCGACGTCCACGTATGCGACGCGGTGGCCCTGGTCCTTCAGCCACCGGCACGCGATGGCCGGATCGTCGTACGTGCAGAAACCGGAGGCTCGGTCGCGATGGGCATGATGGAGTCCCCCCGACGGGCTGAAGGCATGAAGCGCCGCTCCACTCTCGATCGCCTGCGCTCCGACGAGGGTTGCGCCCACCACAAGCGACGTCCCCTCATGGAGCTCGTCGGAGATCGGGTTGTCGGGCGACCCGAATCCCGCTGCCTCGATCTCTTCGAACGCGACATGCTCGCGCTGCGCCGGGTCGCTCAGCCGGCGGACCAGGTCCACGTAGTGATGTGAGTGGACGAGCTCGAGCTCTTTGATCGTCGCGCGCCGCGGAGGGAGCAGGTGGCAGTGCTCGATCAGCCCCGTCGAGCGGATGAGGTCCATCGCGAGCTTGACCCGGATCGGCTGGAGCGGATGCTGATCCGACAGGCGATGTTTCATGAGCTCGTCCCCATAGACGAGCGCGACCGGTCCCGGCACCGCCACTTACCCTAACAACCTGTTGGATCTCCAAGCCCTGTTCGAGTCGGTGCCCAACTTTTCGGAGGGCAGGCGGCCTGATGTGATCGCTGCGATCGCCGGCGCCCATCCCGCACGCATGTCCTGGATGTCGACCCCGATCACGACCATCACCGGGTGGTCATCTCGATGGCCGCGCAAAGGTCGACACTGCTCGAGGGAGTGATCGCAGCCGTCGGCGCCGCGGTCGAGCACATCGACATGCGAGGCCACACCGGTGTACATCCGCGGGTCGGCGCTGCCGACGTCGTGCCGTTTGTGCCTCTCGGACAGAGCACCCTGGCCGACGCACTTGCGCTGGCGCGCGAAGCCGGTGAGCGAATCTGGAGCGAGCTCAAGGTGCCGGTCTACTTCTACGGCGAGAACCGTTCCCTGGCCGACATCAGGGCCGGCCGGGCGAAGCCCGACCTCGGCGGTCCGAGCCTCCACCCCACCGCGGGTGCTGTGTCCGTCGGCGCTCGCCTGACGCTTGTGGCTTTCAACGTGCTGCTGCCGGACACGGACTTCGCCGCGGCACGGGCCCTCGCGCGCTCGCTGCGCGAAACGCAGGCGGGCATGCGCGGCGTTCAGGCGCTCGCCTTCCAGCTCTCGGGAGGGCGCGTGCAGCTGTCGATGAACCTCTTCCGCGTGGACCAGACCCCGCCGGCCGCCGTCGTTGCGGAGCTCATCCGCCGCGGGATCAAAGTCGGAGAGCAGCAGCTGGTCGGGCTGTGCCCGGCCATTGCGGCCAGCGAGGTTGCGGCGGGCCGCTTGCTCGAGGGGCGGCTGGCGGCAGCGGCAGCTCGGGCCGGAGCGGTGAGATGCCGCTTATCCGGTGACGAGGAGCATCTCGCGCTTGCTGTGCGGCTGGAGCGCGAGGCGGACGGGTTGGCGGCGCTCGGCGTCGACCAGCAGGAGATCCTCGCCGGGGCGGAGCGCGCCGCGGCACTCACGCCAGTGCTGCGGGTGGCGAAGGTGCTTGACGCAGAGCTCGAGGCCATGCTCGGCGCCGCCGCCCGTGGGCTGCGCGCTGCCGTCGGTTCGGCCACCGAGGCGGCCTACGGAGCGCGGGTGGCTGCCCTTGACGCGCGGCTGGCGGCGGGTTAGGCGGCGCTGCCGGTGGCGTCGATTCCGACCGTACATGCGCCGCCGTTGATCTCGACCCGATAGGCGTCCGTCGCGCCCTCATAGCCGGCCGATTGCCAGCTCTGGCTGCCTATGCCCCTGTGCTGCTGGCCGTCGGCGTCAAGCGTCAGCGCCCCGCCTGAGACCCTGACCGACGCCGGCGTTCCCGTTGGGCGGTGCAGGTGAACGGTCAGCGCGCCGCCGTTGACCGTGATGGGGACGATGCCCGACGGCTTCCCGAGCGTGATCTCCTCGCGGCTCGCGCCCGTGTTGAGCTCGATCGAACGGACATTGACGTGGGCGAGCTGGAACGTGTCGGTCGCCGCGCCGCTGTTTCCGGCGATGGTCCAGGGCAGGCTCGGGTTCAGGTGGATGTCCAGGACGAAATGCTGGCTCCGAAACACGCCGAACGAGCTGTTGCCTTGAGAGATCTGGAGCTTGCCCGTCGAGCGATCGAGATTGACGTCCGGCTTCGGGCCTGCATACTCGATGTGCGCCCGGTAGAGCACACCCTGTTCGGCGGCGCCGTCGATCGAGATCCGCGCGGAGCCTACGTCGATCTCGAGCGAGGCGTGGTCGAGGGTCCCGACCTTCATTCCTGAGTCGAGCGTATGGGTGGTCCCGGGGTTGGGAGCGAGAGCGACGTACCCGACCGCACCTCCCGCGGCGACGAGGACGATGAGCACAGCTGCCACGTCACCCGTGGTGCCCTGCAGCGCTCGACGGGCGATGAGCTCGAGCCCGATCACGATCAGGATCAGCGGCCAGAGGTCGCCGAGGAGACTCAAGCGGTCAGACGAGACGACGCCCGCGTTCACGAGCAACGCGAAGACGCCGACCAGGATCAGCACCAGGGGCCAGAAGAAGCTGCGGTAGCTCCGCCTCGGTGGCAAGCTCACG
>DATHDR010000214.1:0-7618 GCA_035318965.1 Verrucomicrobiia bacterium
CCCATCGCCCTGCTCAACAAGGAGTTTCCGGTCGTGGCGATCTGCACCGCCAGCTCGACCAGGGACAAGATGGTGAGCAACGTCCACGAGATCGTCGCGCGTGACGCTCCGGTGCTCGCGCTGGTGACGGAAGGCGACCACTCCCTTGACGGCACCGCGACCGACATGTTCACCATGCCGGCGGTGGAAGAGGTGTCGGCCGTGGTCCTGAACACAGTGATGCTGCAGCTGTTCGCCTACCACGTGGCGGTCGAGCTGGGCCAGGACGTAGACCAACCGCGCAACCTGGCCAAAAGCGTCACGGTCGAATAGTCCCGTCCCGGACGGCATTGGCTGCGCTTGGCGCGGAGACGGAAAGGCGTCGAGCCATCGCGCGGCGCGTGGTCGATCACCTGGCGGCCCACACCAAACTGCGAGCGTCCATGCTCGCCGGTTCCGCAGCCCTGGGCACTTGCGACGAGCATTCCGACATCGATCTGCTCAATTACTACGAGGAGCCGCCATCCCCGGCCGCCTTTGACGAGTTGATGCGCAGCCTTGGGGCAGAGCCGATGGGCGAGATCAGCCCGCCCAAGCCAGAGGGTTTTGGAGGTCGCTTCCGTTTGGCGGGGGTTGAAGTCCAAACCGGTGGCGAGCTGATCGGGGCCACTGTGAAGAGACTGGAGCGGATCGCCGCGGGCGACGTCGACTGGATCACAGCAAAGGTGGCGGCGGGCATCTTGGAGGGGCTGCCGATGCATGGCGAGACGCTTGTGCGTGAATTGAAGGCCCGAGCAGCGTATCCAGAGGCATTGCGACGCCAAGAGGTGGAAGCGAACCTGGGCATCTTCCCAATCTGGGCCCAGAATGACCATTTGGCCGCGCGCGATGCGGAGCTCTTCCGCCGTCAGATGCTGCTCGAGGGCGCCTTCCGCGTGGCGGCCATCCTTTCAGCCCTCAATCGGCTCTACTTTTCTACGTTCCAGTTCAAACGAGCCAGGGCGCACGTCGAGCGGATGACGATCAGGCCCGAGCACCTGGCCGAGAGTCTCGATCTCATCGCGAACGGTGCACCCTCAGCCGCTGCGGCGGAGCTAAAGAGGCTTTTTCAGGAAACCAAAGTGATCGTGAGGGCCGAGATGCCAGACGTGGACGCCGAGCGCCCGTGGCAGCCCCAAGGCTGAACCCCCCTCTCCCCTTCGGGGAGAGGGTTGGGGTGAGGGGCTTAAGCTGGCATAACGATGCAAAGAATCGGGGTGGACGCTGTCTCGGTTGACCGCATAGCCCTGGCCGTCAAGCGCTCCGGCCTCGGCTTCCTCGACAAGGTCTACACGCCCGCCGAGCAGGCCTACTGCGCCGGGAACGACGAACGTCTCGCCGGCCGCTGGGCCGCCAAAGAAGCCGTCATCAAGTGCTTCGACGGCACCGGCATCTGCTTTCCCCGCCGGCGCATTGAGGTGCTGCCCGGCCCCAACGGCGCCCCACGGGTCCGGCTCCAGGGTGACCATCGCGGCGCCCGCGTCGAGGTGAGCATCACCCACCACAGCCGGCTCGCCGTTGCCACCGCGCACCTCGAGATGCCAGATGCTGCAGACAACCTGCTGCCGGCCCCCGACGCGGTCCTGCTGCCCGAGCGGCCTAAAGACGCGCACAAGGGGACCTTCGGCACGTCGATCGTGCTCGCCGGCAGCCTCGGGTTCACGGGCGCCGCCTACCTCGCGTCGACGGCGGCGGCGCGAACAGGCGCCGGGCTGGTCAGGCTGCTGGTCGCGGACACCATCTATCCGATCCTCGCCGCCAAGTGCACTGAGGTCATGGCGACGCCTGTCCAGGAGGTGGCGCCTGGCGCCGTCGGCCACGCCGCCTACGACTCGATCTTGCGGCAGCTGAGCACCGCCGAGGTCGGGGTGATCGGCCCCGGCCTTGGCCGCGACAGCTCGACCTGGCGCCTTGTCCAGGACCTCGCCCTGCGCGCCACATGTCCGCTGGTGATCGACGCCGACGGCCTGAACGCGCTGGCTGACTCGCCTCGCTCGAAGGGCAAGCTCGGCAAGAACCGCGTCCTGACTCCTCACCCCGGCGAGCTCGCGCGGCTGACTGGCAAAACGATCGAGGCGATCGCCGCCGACCGCACCGCCGCGGCGCACAAGGCGGCCAAGGAGTGGGGCGCGGTCGTCGTCCTCAAAGGAGCGCACACTGTCGTCGCGCACCCGGACGGCCGAACCAGCGAGGACCCACATGAGGTTCCCGCTCTTGCCAGCGGCGGCACAGGTGACGTGCTCGCCGGCATCATCGGCGGCCTGATGGCGCAGGGCTCCGATCCCTACTCTGCTGCGGTCACGGGCGTTTACATCCACGCCGCCGCGGGCCGCCGGATCTCGCAGCGCCTGGGCGACTCTGGCCTGCTGGCCAGCGACCTGCTGCTGGAGATCCCACTGGTGATGCACGTCCTCCGCCAGGGCGGCCTCTAGTGGGAGCCTTTCCGCACTTTTGGCCCCAACGGCGCGCTACTCGGTTTCGGATTCCGCGCGTTTGGCCCCAACCGCACGCTTGACCGCCACCTCTCTACGTTGGGCTGACATCGACCTCGCCGCGGTGCGGGCCAACTGCGCCCGCATCCTCGGCCACCTGCCGAAGGGAACGCGCCTGCTTGCGGTCGTAAAAGCGGGCGGCTACGGCCACGGGGCGGTGCCGGTCGCTCGCGCCGCCGTCGACGGCGGCGCCTCGGGCCTGGCCGTCGCGACGCTCGAAGAGGCCCACGCCCTCGGCGGACTGGTCAGCCCGGACCGCGTCCTGGTCATGGGCGGGCTCACCCCGGCTCAAGCGCGGGTAGCGGCGGCTGGTGGATGGAGCATCGGCGTCTCGAGCCGCGAGCAGGCGGCCGCACTCGGTAAGGCCGGCCACAAAGTACCGGTCCACCTGAAGATCGACACCGGCATGGGTCGCTTCGGCTGTGCGCCGGCCGAGGCGCCCGAGCTCGCGCGGTTCATCCACCAATCATCGGGCCTTGACCTCGCAGGCACGTGGACGCATTTCGCGAGCTCGGAGTCTGACGACGCGATGACCAAAGCTCAGTTCACTCGGTTCACGGAAACAATCGCCGCATTCGACGTCGGCCCCGGCATGCGTCACGCCTGCAATTCGATGGGCGCCTACAACCACCCCGAGTTCGCACTCGATGCGGTCCGGTGTGGCATCGCCATCTATGGCTGCGAGTGGCCTGGAACGCAGCCTGCGCTGGCCTTGCGATCGGTCGTGACGCACGTCAAGACCGTCGACGCCGGCGACACGGTGGGCTATGGAGCGAAGTGGAAAGCGTCAGGCAAGCACCGCGTCGCCACCGTCGCCATCGGCTACGCCGACGGGGTGCATCGGGCCAGGTCAAACCGCGGTGAGGTGCTGGTGCGCGGGCATCGCGCGCCGCTCATCGGCACGGTCAGCATGGACGCGATCACCCTCGACGTCACCGACGTTCCAGGTGTCGAGGTGGGGGATGTAGCAACGCTGATCGGCCAAGACGCGGACCAGCTCATCACCGCGGAAGAAGTCGCCGAATGGTCAAACACGATCTCGTACGAGGTCCTGACCTCCATCGGCCCACGCGTCGAACGCCATTACTCGGGCTGATTCAACAGGGCCGGCTCGGCCCGGCGCGCAACGAGCTCTCAGCAGGTCCCGGCGGATCAATCCGGAGCCGGCACGAATCACCAGCTCTCCACACCTCCGGCGGTGGCGCCGCCACCGTCCGCTGGTGCCGCTCCCGGTGCCGGTAGACCGGGAGGACCTCGTCCAGCGCGGCCATCAGGCTGCAGTATGGGAATAGCGGAGGCGCCAGAGGGCTTGAAATGGTTGCAAGGCAGGTGACCCTAAACTGGCACTACTGATGGCGGAGAGTCCCGCACAAACTGCCTTTGCGGAAGAGGCATTGACACATCTCGACACGTTGTACAGGGGCGCCCTCCGGCTCACCCGCGATCCCGATCAGGCCCAGGACCTCGTCCAGGAGGCCTACCTCCGCGCGATCCGCTACCAGCACAGCTACCAGCAGGGTACGAACATGAAGGCCTGGCTCTTTGCCATCATGCGCAACCTCTTCTGGGACCGGTTCAAGGGCTCCCGCAAAGAGGACGTCAGCCTTGACGACGTGGGCGAGTTCATCCTGTACGAAAAGCTGCGCGATGAGGGCGCGAGGCCGGAGGCGGACGTCCTCGACAAGCTCGCCGCGTCAGAGGTCGTGAAGGCCGTCGAGCAGCTCCCGCCTCTGCACCGCGAGGTCGTCCTCCTGGTCGATGTCGAAGGCTTTTCCTACAAGGACGCCGCGCAAGCGCTGGGCGTCCCGATCGGGACGGTCATGTCCAGGCTGCACCGGGCGCGCCAGCAGCTTCAAAAATCCCTCTATGACTATGCGGTCGAATCCGGTATCGTCCGCGGCAGCGGGGGGCAGCAGGTGCCCCAGTCGTGAAGAGAAGGGTGCGGCAATGAAGTGCAAGGACTGTGAGGAGAAGCTCGACCGGTTCGTCGACCGCGAGCTGAGCCCGACGGAGGTGCTGGAGCTCCAGCTCCACCTCGAAAGCTGTCCCGACTGCACCGAGCACTATGACTTCCAGGTTCACCTGAAGCGCCTGGTGAGGCACGCGTGCGAATGTGACGCACCGCCCCAGGCTTTCCGCGACAAACTGCGCCAGCTCCTCACTTAGTGTCGATCGCCACGCAGGCGGCGCCGCCGCGCGCCTCGAAGGCCCCCTGGTGGCTGCTGACATGCTTCGTCTTCAGCACCTTGCTAACCCTGGCCTGGGCGGCGGCGTGGACGCTTGGTGTGATCTACGCGGACTACAACACACACCCCGCAGAGAACGCGATGCTGAACGTCTTCGTGTGGGAAGCCGCGGTGGCGATGCTCGGCGTGCAGGTTCTCGCGCTGTATGGCCTCTACACCAGGCAGCACTGGGGCCGCGCGATGGCCACCATCGCCTCTGGATTCTGGGTCTTCACCTTGATCGGCATCCCGTTCGCGGCGCTGGTCTGGTGGGCACTGCACCGCCGGTGGGATCCGGGCGTGGAAACCACCTTCTCCAGGGACCACCCGTCAGCCCCGCTGTACATCACCGGCCTGACGGCTATCGGCGCGACCGTAGTCCTGGTCTGGCTCTGGTTCCTCTACATCCACCTCCCAGCCCTCCTCGTCCAACTCGCCCCGAACGTCGACGAGTCGAGCTGGTACTGGATCGCCACGTTTGCCCTGTTCTTCAGCCTGCCCGTCTGGGTGGTGCAGGGCCTGGCCGTGATCGGCCTTCTCCAGAAGCACGACTGGGGCGCGATCCTGGCCATGCTGACCTGCGTCCTGTGGATCTTGAGCGGCGTCGGCGCGCCCTTTGGGATTGCCGGCCTGCTCGTGCTGTGGAGATGGCAGCACCCCGCTCTGACGGCCCGCGGCGGTGGCTCGAAGGCCGCATTTTCGACGGCGGTACCCTCGTAGCAACGAGCCAGCTGAGCGGGCGGCTGCTCGCGGCTCGCCTGTACGTGATCACTCCCGACGCCCCGCCTGACCACGTGGTCGAGCTCGCCGCCGCCGCCCTGCGCGGCGGAGCCGACGCCATCCAGCTCCGTCACAAGAGCATTGCTCGGGGAGAGCTCCTGGTGCTCGCCCGTTCGATTCGTGAGGTCACGCGTCGGTCAGGGGCACTCTTCGTCGTCAACGACCACGTCGACATCGCGCTGCTCAGCGAAGCGGATGGCGTGCATCTGGGTCCAGACGACCTGAGCATCGCCGCCGCCAGGCGCGTCGCCGGCAACCGTTTGCTCATCGGGGCATCCGCCTCGAGCCCGGAGTCGGCCCGCGCGGCGATCGAAGCTGGAGCCGACTACCTCGGCAGCGGGCCCGCCTTCGCCACGCCGATCAAGACCGAAAAGAAGGTGATCGGCCCGGTCGGCGTGTCGGCGATCGCGGCGGCCGCCGGCCCAGTGCCGGTTTTCGCCATCGGGGGCATCGACGCGAACAATCTGCCCCAGCTCATTGCGCTCGGATTGCGGCGTGTCTGCGTCATCCGGGGGGTGGCGGATACGCCTGACCCCGAATCGGCGACCCGCCGCCTCCGTGCGATGCTGGACGACTGATGAAGCTGGAAGGAATCGGCGAAAGCGAGCTGCTGCGCCGGATCCTTCCGTACCTGACGACCTCGGGATACGCGGTCGTCGCGGGTGAGGACGATGCGGCCGTCTGGCCAAGCCTCGACCCGGACCACCCGGAAGACTACGTGGTGGCCAGCTGCGACACGTCCGTCGAGGGAATCCATTTCGACCTTTCGTGGATGTCCGCGGTGGACGCCGGCCACCGTGCGCTCGCCCTTGCCCTCGGCGACCTTGCGGCCAAAGGCGCAGCCCCCAAATACGCGCTGGTGGCGCTTGCCGCGCCGCGGACGTGGTCGGTGGAAACCGTGACGGGGCTTTACGAAGGGATCCGACGGCTCGCGGATCGCGTCGACCTCGCCATCGCGGGTGGCGACACCACCGCGATCGATGGACCCGCCGTGCTGACCCTGACCGTCCTGGGCACGACTCCATTCGTGCCGCTGGCCCGGGCGAAGGTTCAGCCGGGTTGGGCCGTCGCGGTGACGGGGCCGCTCGGCGCTGCAGCCGTCGCTCTACGTGAGCGTCGTGTGATCCTGCCCGACCCGAAGTTCCACGAAGGCGGCCTTCTGAACGAGGCCGAGCTTTGCTGCGGCGACGTCTCGGATGGCCTGGTGCGCGAGATGGAGAAATTCGCCGCCGTCTCGGGAGTGGGCTGCACCATCCGCGCCCAGAGGTGCCCATCGCGCATGGAGCGACTCTCGAAGACGCATTGACCAGTGGCGAAGAGGTCGAGTTGGTATGCGTCGGACCGGAAGACAAGGTCCGCGACGCCGGCCTTCACGCTTTCGGGGTGATGACCAAGGACAAGTCCGTCCGAGTGGTCGACGCCGATGGAGTGGAGATGGCGCTTGCGGCCCGCGGCTACGACCACTTTGCGTGACGAGATCGCTCACTCGCCCGCCGAAACCGAGGCGTTTGGCGAGCGCTTTGGCAAGCGGTTGCGCGTGGGCGACATGGTGCTGCTGACCGGAGAGCTGGGAGCAGGGAAGACCACGTTCGTCCGCGGCGTGGCCCGCGGCACCGAGTCGAATGCCCCAGTCGCGAGCCCCACCTTCCAGCTCGTGCGCGTGTACCCGGGGCGGGTGCAGCTCGCGCACATCGACCTGTATCGCATCGAGACCCCATCAGAGCTGGGGGATCTCGGGCTGGACGAGCTTCTCGACCAAGGAGCCGTGGTCGTGGAATGGGGCGACCGCCTCGATGCTCCCGACGCTGCGTTGATCGATCTAGAGCACCTCGGCGGCGAACGTCGCATCGTCAGGACGAAGCGTGATCTTAGTCATTGATACGTCGTCAAGCATGGCCATGGTGGCGACGATCGTGGACAACGGGAGGATGTCAGAGATGTCCAGGCCGTCGCGCCACCCGGAGCTCATCGGCGATCTACGACGCATCGCCCGACTCAACAGGATCACCAAAGTGGCGGTTGCGACCGGCCCCGGCTCATTCACCGGATTACGCAAAGGCGTTTCTTTCGGCCTGGGCCTGGCGATGGGGTTGGGGATTCCCA
>DATHDR010000215.1:0-4740 GCA_035318965.1 Verrucomicrobiia bacterium
CAGGATCAAACTCTCCGTCCAAAACGGAGGACCCAAGGCCTTCGCCCTGAGTCATAAGACTCTCAGAGTCTTTCCCACTCTTCAGTTGTCAAAGTGCTGGTCCCCCTGACGACCCCGGGGCTTTTTAGGGCGCACGAAGCCTTCCGTCAGGACAACCCGCGAATTGTACCGGTCCCCAGGCTCGTATTGCAACGCCGCTCTAGACGGCTGAGCGGATGCCCAGCTCGTCGAGATGCGCCAGCAGGTCGGCGGGGTCGTCGTATACGCGGTAGGCGCCGGCCCGCTCCAGCTCCTCCTGGCCGTAGCCCCCAGACAGCAGCCCAACCCCGAGAGCGCCGGCTCGCTGGGCGGCCAGCAGGTCCCAGATGCTGTCGCCGACCACAAAGCAGTCACCCGGCGGGACGCCGAGGCGCTCGGCCGCCGCGAGGAAGAGGTCGGGATTGGGCTTTGCGTAAGCGACCTGGTCACGGGTGACGATCGGCACGCCCTCGGGGATGCCCAGCATGGTCAGCGGCCCTCTCGCGGTCTCCTGACTCCCGCTCGTCGCGATCGCCCACGGCACATGCATCTCGGACAACGTCTTCAGCAGCTCGCGTGCGCCTGGAAGCGGCCTGATCTGGTCCCACAGCTCGAGGTACCTTTTCGCGTGGCTGTCGCGCAGCCGGTCGGCCTCTCCGTACGTCAGCGATCGCCCGAGCTCCCGGTCGAGCGCCTTGAGAAAGAGCCCGCCGCTCATGCCGATTCGCCGGTGTATGCGCCACACCGACAGGTCGACGCCCACCGCCTCGAGCGCTTGCCGCCACGCCAGCACGTGCTGATACACGCTGTCGACCAGCGTTCCGTCGAGGTCGAACAGCAGCGCGGGCCGCGAGGACAGTGTGGGGGTGGACACTCAGAACGTCCGGCGGCCGGCCATCGCGCGGGCCAGCGTCAGCTCGTCCGCGTACTCGAGGTCGCCGCCCACCGGAAGCCCGTGCGCGGGACGCGTCACCTTGGCGCCAAGCGGCTGCAGCGCATGCTGCAGGTAGGACGCCGTCGCCTCGCCTTCGATGTCGGCGTTCAACGCGATGATCACCTCGACGACGCCATCGTCGCGCACACGGTCCAATAGCTGCGGCACGTGGATCTGCTCGGGACCGATTCCGTCGATGGGTGAGATCACTCCGTGCAGGACAAAGTACAGGCCGCCGAACTCTGAGGTTCGCTCGACCGCGAGCACGTCCAGCGCCGACTCCACCACGCACAGCAAGGTCGCGTCTCGCTTCGACGAGGAGCAGATCGTGCACAGGCTGCCTTCGGCGATGTTGTAGCAGCGCTCGCAGTATCCGATTCGCGCTTTGACATCTGCTATCGCCTGCGCGAGCGAGTCCGCGCGCTGCCGGTCGGAGCGCAGCAGGTGGAACGCGAGACGCTGCGCGGTCTTGGGACCGATGCCCGGCAGTCGCGAGAGCTCCTGGATGAGCCGCTCCAGCGGCTCCGGCAGCTGCGGCATCGAGCTACATCAGGCCGGGTGGAAGACCGAGCCCGGAGGCGACCGCCTGCATCTTCGACGCGGCCAGCTGCTTGGACCTTTCCATCGCCTCGTTGACCGCGGCGACCACCAGGTCCTGCAGCATCTCGGTGTCGGAGGCGGCGGCCGGGTCGATCGTCACCGACACCACCTTCTGAGTGCCGGTGGCCACGACTCGCACTGCGCCGCCGCCCGCGGTGGCCTCGACGGTCTCTGTCTCCAGCTCCTCCTGCACCTTGCCCATCTTGTCCTGCATCTGTTGAACCTGCTTCAGCATCTTCAGCGGATCCTTCATTCGGACACCTCCTTCACGCGCGTCACGCGCCCGTCGAACCTCCGCACGACCTCGCGCACAAATGGATCGTCTTCAGGGCTTGTCGCTTTGGGGCCAGCCTTCGCCGGCTCAGCCTCTCGCAAGCGGTAATCGACTTTGACCTCATTGCCCAACCACTCGCGCACGTGCGGCATCAGCTGCATCGACTGTTCCTGCGCCTTCTTGTGATGAAAGCCGTACCGGAACCAGAGGATCAACATCGACCCGTCGACCTCGGGTTGCGCGTCAAGGTAAGCAGCTCGCACGGTGCGATTCAGCTTTTCAAGCACGTCAGACCAACCGGCCACAGGCGTGGTGACCTTCTCCTCCCCGCTCGCCGGGGAGGTGGCCCGAACCAGGGGCCCCCGCGAAGTCGAAGACTTCGTGGGG
Organism: Verrucomicrobiia bacterium; assembly: GCA_035318965.1. Lineage (GTDB taxonomy): Bacteria > Chloroflexota > Dormibacteria > Dormibacterales > Dormibacteraceae > Palsa-870. The sequence goes on from DATHDR010000215.1 coordinate 2,214, forward strand.
TCTAGCGCCGGAGGGGGCGAGCTCTCAGGCACTGCCGCATCCGGAACGCTCTGCTCGACGACTGGCACCCCCTCCGTACCGAGCTCAACCGCCAGTCGAGCCAGCGTCGCCTCGACCAGGAATCTCGGTTCGGCGTGACGGCGTACCTCTCCGTCCAGGTGCAGCAGCGCATCCAGCACGCTGGACAGGCGGCGCGCCGTGGCCCGGTCGCGATTGGTGAGCGCGGCGACCAGGCGGTCTCGACAGCTCTCCATCAATCCTCGAACGACCTGGCGCAGCTCTGCCCCTGCGGCGTACACCCGGTTCACCTCCGCCAGCGCCTCGGCGGCGCGGCCTGCGAGCACGTCATCCAGCAGCGAGTCGAGCAGCCGCGGATCGGCGATCCCCAACAACGATCGCGCAGACTCGAGACTGATCGGCCCAGCGGCCAGCGGCACGAGCTGGTCGAGCAGTCCGACCGCGTCGCGCATCGATCCCTGCGCCGTGCGCGCGATCAGCTGCATCGCATCGGCGTCCACCTGCACCTTCTCCGCCTTGGCGATGTGCGTGAGCCGCCCCACTATCTGGTCCTCGCTGTGCCGGCGGAACACGAACTGCTGGCACCGGCCGATGACAGTGAGCGGAATCTTCTGCGCGTCGGTCGTGCACAGGATGAAGACCACGTGCGCCGGGGGCTCCTCGAGCGTCTTGAGCAGCGCGTTGAACGCGGGCTCGGTCAGCATGTGTGCCTCGTCGATGATGTAGACCTTGAACGGCCCAAGGGCCGGGGACAGGTTCACCTTCTCGCGCAGGTCGCGAATCTCGTCGATGCCTCGGTTGGAGGCTGCGTCGATCTCGATCAGGTCCAGCGCCGCTCCGGCTGTCATCTCGGTACACGATTGGCAGCGATTGCAGGGCTCGGCCGAATCACGCGCGCGCCCGGTGCAGTTGAGCGCTTTCGCCAAGAGGCGCGCCGCTGACGTCTTGCCCGTCCCGCGGCTCCCGCTGAAGAGGTACGCGTGGGCGACCCGCGAGCTGATGATGGCGCCCTGCAGGGCTCGCGAGGCCGCCTCCTGCCCGACCAGGTCGCCGAACGTCTGCGAGCGGTATTTGCGGTAGAGGCTCTGGTACTCAGGCATATAAGTTCAAGTGGCCGCGCACCCCCGCTTCGATCGAAGACCCCCAGCTCGCACCGCGGTTCACGGCTCCGGCCCAGATGACTGCGGCACCCCCAGGTTCTCTCCTTACCGCTGCTTCCTTCCGGACCTGACGGGGTTCGGAGACCCGAGCTGCGCAGGTCCCGACCTTCAACGCCGTTTGCCGCGGCCAGGCGTGAGAACCCAGACCTCAGCGCGGGAATTCGGTCCGGCTAAGGCGGATTGCCGGTGCAGGGTACCGCCAGCACCCCACTTAGCGCGACCACCCGCCATCTTACCCGGGCTCAGGCGCCGGAACCGGCCGGCGCGCCGCCCATCCGAGGTGAATGAATGTCGCCAGCGTCGCGATGGGAATGGCCACCTCTGCGCCGACGACCACGTTGGTTGCGTCCTGGTTCATGAACCGAAACAGGCAGATGCCGCCGACGAGCACGATGATCAGCGACGTCGAGATCTGACCGCTCACCGTGTGCCGAAGCTCTGGCCTGCGATGCAGAGAGATCAGCACCAACCCTCCGATGGCCGGCAGCAGGTAGCGCGCAACGATGACGACGGCGAGCCACAGCGGAATGATCTCGCCGAACGCAAGGCCCAGCGCGACCGCGCCGAGCAGCGCACCGTCGACGATCGGGTCCAGTCCACCCCCAAGCGTCGATGGCCGGCCGAAGCGGCGTGCGACGGTGCCGTCGACGAGGTCGGTCAGGCCTGCCACCGCCAGCACTACAGCGAGCGGTCCAAACCGACCCGGCGCCAGCGCATACACAAGCGCAGGTGCGGCCAGGTGCGCACGAGCCAGCGACACCTGGTTGGCCTCACCCGGTATGAAGCATTCGGCCACTGCGACCACCGCAAACCAGAACACGAGAGCCCAAGCGGGAGCCGGCGGCTGCGCCAGCCACACCCAGAGGATCCCCAGGACGAGATAGATCGCTCCGCCAGTGATCCCTGTCCGGTTAAGCCGCACGGTTCCTAGTGTGGCGAAGGAGTCGGAGTCGCAGACGGGCTGGGAGCCGGCGGCACGTACGGCGCCGCACCGGGGTGCGGGTTGGCGCCGCAAGGGTAGTTCGGCTCTCCGATGCCCTTCAGGAAGATCTCGTTGAAGCCCCCGCTCGAGACGTAGCCGCCGTCGTACGAGCACACCTGGCGCGAGACGACGCCCGGCGGCTGGACCCACATCGCGGGCCAAGGGTGCGTCGTGTAGTACTCCTCAAGGAAAGGCTTCCACACCGATTGGCCCACGTTCTCGCCGAACAGGACCGAGGTCGGGCACTGCCAGCCGGACGGTGGGAAGTTGGTGGCGAGATATGCGAAACCCGACTTGCAGGTGGGCCCGTCGTCGATGTGCATCAACGACGCGGCGACCGCCAGGTTCGGCGTGTACCCGATGAAGA
>DATHDR010000216.1:0-12286 GCA_035318965.1 Verrucomicrobiia bacterium
CATCCTGAGCAACGGCACCCCGCCGAGGATCTCGGCCGGCGCAACAGGGGGCGTGAACAACCTCCTCTTCGCACCCACGGTCGCGGCATTGAGCAACGCTGGATGTGGCGGCGTGCCAGGCGCGGCAATCATGGTCACCTCCGGCGGAACGCTGGGCATCGTGGGCGACCTGGTTTCGAACGGAGCGATTTCAAGCAGTGGAAACATCCAGGTGTCGGGCGATGTCTACGCGCGCTGCCAGTCTCCAGCTCCGAATGTATTCACAGCGTGCTACCCGAGCGGCGGCTCGATCCCCTGCACGTACCCGGACGTCGCGGGCCAGACACTCCTTGGCTACAACTTCGCTGATCCCCGCTACCCACCACCTCCTGTTACTGGAGGGGCGCAGCCCGACCCCAGCGACACCGTGGGCCTGTCGCCCGGCGTCTACGCCGTGGATCCAATGTTTGCGTCCGGGCGTTGCTACTTTCTCAAGGCCGGAGTCTACAAATGGCTTTCCGGATTCACCAACAACGGAAGCTTCATCTCAAACCAGTTGAGACCTCCAGACGAGCCAAGGTACAGCGATAACACGCAGACGGCCCACCAACTCTGGGACGTGGACGGCGCGCAGTGTGCCGGCTCGGCCCGGGTGACGTCGATTGCGGGGGTTCGAGGCATCCCAAACGGGACATGGTCTTTCGTGCTGACGTCGACCCGAACAGCGTTTTACAACGGGCTTCCTTACGTTCGAGAGAGCGCTCCGTCGGTGTGCTACACGACGCAGGTGAACGGCGCCGGCCGGAACGTGCTCGTCGAGGTCAGCAACGTGCCTGGCGCTACCGCGTACAACATCTACGCCGGTCCAAGCGGATCGTGCAGCGGTCCGTTCGGCCTGGCCGCATCTCTTCCCGTGGTCGGCACCCCTCAGAACGACAACACCGGTGCATGTCCGGTCTACTCCGGCCCCGGCTGCAGCCTGGGAAACGAGTCGATTGCCCTTGACGCGACCAATCTCGGGTCGCCGTTCGCCCCTAACGCCCTGGCGGCGCCGGGTATGATCGGCTCGTATCCGCCATCGGGTGAGACGGCTCCCTTGAGGAGCAACCTGCCCAACGAAAATGCGAACCGTGCGGCGCCGCCGGGAGGCGATCGCGCCAATGAGAATCAGTGCGATACGCTCACAGGCTCGCTCACAAGCTGTCCCGGGCCGGTGACTCCGGGCGCGGTTGAGTTCTACATTCCCAGCGGCGGCTGTCTCAACGACACCACCAACGGGGACAACTATGTCTTCAGCGGCTACCAGTACAACTGGATCGCGCTCTACGAGCCGGGCGATGCAAATCCCCCGGCGAACACGTGCGGCAATGTCCTGGGAGCCGCCACCGACTCGGCTTTCATCGGGCTGGTTTATACCCCTTCGGCGGCAATCACCGTTCGCAAAGCTTCGGCGTTCAGGACCAACGAGATCGGCGGAGTGATAGCGAACACGCTCACGTTCAGTGGCCAGCTGCCGACGATCATCGGTGACACGGCCGACTATGGCCCTGTCCCCCAGGCCAGCCGGCTGACGTCCTAACTTGGAGAAAGCTTCAGCCTCTGATCGGCGCCGTCAGGCGATCTTATTGACCTCACATCAAAGAGGTCAGGCCATTGTATTGATCGCGATCATGCTCGCGGTGGTCGTCGGCATGGCCGCGCTCGCGATCGACGGCTCGCGTGCTTACGCATTGCGTCGCGACCTGCAGGCGGCGGTCGACGCCGCGGCGTTGGCGGCTGGCGACAAGCTGCAGCAGACTGGGAGCTACGTCAGCGCCGAGCAGGCTGCCTCGAGCATCTTCGGCACGAACCTGCGCCTGTACGCAGCGCCCTCCTGCGCGCCCGGTTACGGAAGCCCCGGGGCGGCGCCTTTGACAGTGACCTGCACTTTCGGGGACGGCACAGTGCTGAGGCAGGTCGTGTCGAACCTCGGACCACAAGGCAGTCGATTCAGCATCACTGCAACCCGTCCGCTGCAGCTTCAGTTCGCTCGCATCCTTACCAACGGCTCGAGCCCGATCATCGCCGGCGCGGCGACGGGCGGCGTCAACAACCTGCTGTTCGCACCCGCTGTCGCCACCGTCGATGGGGCGGGATGCGGAGGAGCCGGTGGCAGCTCACTGACGATCGCCGGCACGGGCACCCTGAAGGTCACCGGTGACGTCGTCGCAAGCGGTGCCATCCTGGTGTCAGCCGGAGCTTTGCGGGTTGCCGGGGACATCTACGCGCGCTGCCAGTCGCCAGTGCCAGGATCTGTGGCCAACGCGTGCTATCCGAGCGGCGCATCGACTCCATGCACTTATCCGGATGTCGCGGGAGCCACGCGATCTGGGTTCCGTTTCGTCGATCCAAACTTCCCGGCGCCCTCTGTAGTCGGAGGCCCGCAGGGCGCGCCAAACGCGACCGCTGCTCTGCTGCCAGGAATCTATTCCGCGATTCCAGGTTTCGGCGGCGGACACTGCTGGTTCCTGAGTGGTGGCGTCTACGACTGGCAGGCTGGATACTCGAACAGCGCCGACTTGGTCAGCAACGAGCTGAAACCTCCGGACGAACCCAATGCGTCGAACAACATGCTCCGCGCCTCACCCCAGTTTTGGGACACCAATAATGTCGGCTGCTCTGGAGGCGTACAGATCAACGTCGTCAACGGACCGAGAGGAATTCCGGTCGGAACATGGGCGTTCGTTGTCACCTCCACGCGAACCGACACATACAACGGCCTCATTTACCCGCGCGAAAGCGCGCCATCCATGTGCTACGCGGCGCATGTCGACAACAGTGGGCAGAACATCGAAATGACAGTGAGCAACGTGCCTGGGGCCACCGCCTACAACATTTACGCGGCTCTCCCGAACAACGGCTGCAGCGGGCCGTTCGGACTGGCCGAGACCCTACCTGTAAGCGTGCCCGTGCTCAACACCAACAGCAGCCCGTGCCCTCTTTTCACCGGCAATGGTTGCGCCCTCGGACACCAGTCGGAGAACCTCGACTCCGGCGACCTTGGGGCACCGTTTGCTCCCAACGCTCTCGCCGCCCCCGGTACGCCTGGGGCTTATCCGCCAAACGGACAGAACGCACCTCTGTCGGCCGGCCTACCCAACCAGAACCCCTCACGGCTTGCCGGCGCCGCAGGCGACCGCGCCAACGAGAACAACTGCGAGTCGACAGCCGGCGCATACATGTCGTGCCCGGGTCCTGTAACGCCTGGGGCAGTTGTGTTCTACCTTCCCGCCGGCGCATGCCTGACCAACACCAACGGCGGCGACACGTATGTGTTCAGCGGCTACCAGTACAACTGGATGTCGGTCTATGAGCCAGGCGCCGGGTCGCCTCCGGCGAACACCTGCGCCAACACCCTGGGCGCCAACGGCTACTCGGCCTACATCGGGCTTGTCTACGCGCCGGCCGCCTCGATCAGCGTGCCTTCCGCCTATTCGTTCGAGGCGAGCGGCGTGGGCGGGCTCATCGCCAGAAACATCAGCTTCAGCGGCACGCTGCCCAGCATCAATTTCAACGCCGGATATGCGCCTCTTCCGCCGGCGAGCCTGCTCACGGGCTAGGAGATCGGTTCGGCTTCACGCTCGGCGCGGCGGTGCTCGCGACCGTTGTGTGCGGCGTGTTCGTGACTTGTTTCGAGGTGTGCCAGCTGCGCATGGATGCCGGCGGCGCCCTTGTCGTCATCGAGCTCTTCGTAGCGCTGCGCAGCACCCTGCCATGCCGCCTTGGCGTCGTCGATTCGTCCGAGCCCCCAGAACGCCTGCCCGCGCATCGCCAGCGCCTCGGCCCGCTCCCGTTTGCTGTCTGCCGGCAGGAGCGCCAGAGTCGCCTCGACAAGGCGCAGGACGTCCTCATACGCCGCCACGGCCAGGGCGTTCTTCGCCGCTTGGCCGAGAAACGTGGCGGTGCGCAGTGGATCGGCAGATGTACCTGCCTGGTAAAGGTGATGGCCGATCTCAGCGGCCCGCTCGCCAGCGCTCTTTCCATAGACGCGTTCGAGCGTGTCCGCCACAGCCAGGTGGTAGGCCTGTTGGCGCGGCAGCGGCAGCACCGCGAGCACTCTTTGACGGACGAGATCGTGCGCGAATCGGTACCGGTCTGAGCCGGCTGCGGTCAAGAAGTGACCGCGCGTTGCTTCTTCGAGAGCCTCGCGAAGCTCGTGCCCGGATAGCTCGCCGAACGCCTCGAGCAGCCCAATGTCGAAGTCGCGGCCGACCACCGCAGCCGCCACAAGCATCCGCTGGGCGGGTTCGCTGAGCCGCTCAAGGCGCCGGCCGATCAGGCCACGCACGCTCTGGGAGAGCTCGAGGTCTTCTTCGGTGAAGCTGGACTGCAGGCGACCGCCGCCTCCGAGCATGGTCTCGGACTCGGCCATGTACAGGGCGGACTGCTCGACGAACAGCGGGTTGCCGTCCGTCGCCGCCTGGATGCCCATCAGCTGGACGGGTGAGAGCTCAGTCTCCGTAACCCCGGCCACGATCTTCTCGACGGCGCGCTCGGCAAGTGGGCCGAGCGCGATCCTTTGCGCGCGACGCCGGCGCAGCAGGCGCGACAGCACTGTGCCAAACGGGCGGGCAGAATCCAACTCGCTGTCCCAGTACGTGCCGATGACGACCATGTGGCTGCCGGCGACCCGCTCTGCGAGATCGCGGAGCAGCAGCACAGTGCCGTCATCCGCCCACTGAAGGTCGTCAAGGACGATCAGCAGCGGCCTCCTGGCCTGCACGCCGACGAGGAAGTCGAAGATAGCGTGGAACAGCTGCTCGCGAAGCTTGTCCGCGCTCACTTGCGTGGCGGCGGCCATGCCTCGCACCTTCTGGCGAAGACTCGGCGCGAGCAGCGATAGCAGGGGTCCGCTGTCGCCGGCTGCCTCCTGCAGCGTCTTGGACGTCGTTGCGGCGACAGCTGTGGCCAGGACTTCGCGGAACGGTGCGTACGCGGCGCCGTCCTGATCCATGCATCGGCCGCTAAGGACGAGCCAGCCTTTGCTCGCGGCTTCGCCCGCCACCTCAGAGGCCAGACGCGAGGCACCTATGCCGGGCGCGCCGGTGAGGAAAAGCACGCCGCCGGAACCTGTCGCCGCCCGCTCGAGCACCATCCTGATGTCGACGCGCTCCTGCTCTCGATCGACGAAGCCGTCGCCCGTGGGCAGGGCGCGAGCGGTCTCTTTGACCTCGCCCGGCGTGACCTGGTGCAGCCGCCACCTGTCAGGGAAACCTTTGAGCCTGTAACGGCCGCGAAGCGCGAACTGCATCTCAGCCATGGGCCCGACCAGCTGGCGAACGACATCGGAGACGAGGATCTCGCCTCCCCTGGCCTTGCCCGCGACGCGGGCGGCGACATTGACGGCGGCGCCAAAGATGTCGCCGGCCTCCTCCACAACCTCGCCTGTGTTGAGCCCGATGCGGACCCGGATCTTCCGCTCGGGGTTTTGCTTGCTGTACTCGCTGATCGCCTTCTGGATCTCGAGCGCGCACTCGACGCCGTGGCGTACGGACCCGAAGCTGATCATCAACCCGTCGCCCAGGCCCTTGATCCGGCGCCCCGCGTGCTCCGCGACCTTCTCTTCGATGATCGCCTCGTACGCCTTCATGATCTCGTGGGACTCGGTGAAGCCTCGCGTCGATAGCAGCCTCGTTGAACCTTCGACGTCAGTGAACATGATCGTGACCGTGCCTTCGGTCTGGCCGATGGCGAGGCTGCCGATGATCGTCTCGGAAGTCAGCGGCGATGAAGAGTTGACCGCCATCCCAAGCCCCTCCGCGACCGCACGCAGCAGGTCTTGCGAGGCCTTGAAGCCGGCTTCGCCCTGGGGGTAACGGACCACCTGGAGCAGTCCGGCCTCCACCGCCTGCCGCAGCTCGCGGCCGCCGGACTCCTTGCTGATGCCGTTCTCCCCCGCGTAATCGCTGCCCTTCAGCTCGGCGCCTTCGAACGCCTGCGCCATCGCCGGCGCGAGGCGGAGGTTGAGGCCGCGGCGGGTGATCAGGCTTTCGATCACGGCCAGGATCCGGCGCGACGCGCCGGCGGGCTTGGCGCCTTCCGCGGCGCGAACCGTGGGCAGCATGCCGACGTAACCGCTGTTCGCTGCCGCAAGATTGCCGAGCGCGGTGGTCGCGCGCGCCATCGCGGTGGCCGCCTGCAAGGCCTGGCTGGCGGCGATGTTCGACTCCGCGTGGGATAGCCCCAGTTCCAGCGACTCGGCCGGCTCCTGAGGATTGAACACCTGAGGGGTGAAAGCAGGGGCCGAAGACGGCGCATATACCTGAGGCATGGGTTGAGGCTGCTCGCTCGAGGCAACGGGAACCGCGGGCGGCTGGGCCGCCTGCTCCTGCTGCTGCGCCGGCGCCGCTGCCTGCAGGTCCGCGACCGCCGAGCGTGCGGCGTCGATCAGCTTGCGCATCTCCTCCTGCATCTCCGGCGTCGATGCCATCGTGCTGGACTGCTGCGTCGAGGACGACTGCACTGTGTGCGACTGCTGCTGCTGTGATTGGCCAGGGCGGTCCGAGCTGAAGGGCACCACGACCACCTGGCGAACCACGTTCTCGCCGCCTCCTCGCTGGCCGCTCATCAGTGGGTCCTTGACGACCGGCATCATGCTGTCCGACCCCGCGGGAACGAATCGAGACTTGACCGGGTCGAACAGATCCTGGTTCACCTGCACCCCGTAGAAAGCCGCCTTGTCGAGCGACGTCGGTACGTAACCCGTCGCGTTGTACTCGAGGCGGAGGTCCGTACCCATGCCGAGCAGGAAGATGTCGCGCAGGATCGCGCCGTTCGCGTCGTAGCCGACGACCTCGGCGATCTGTGCGACCTTGCGGCGGCCGTCCGGCATGCGCGCCTGGTGGACGATGAGGTTGACCGCGGAGGCGATCTGCGCGCGTACGGCCTCGAACGGGATGTCGATCGAAGCCATCATCACCATCGTCTCGAGGCGGGACAGCGCGTCGCGCGCAGAGTTCGAGTGGATGGTCGACATGCTCCCGTCGTGTCCGGTGTTCATGGCCTGCAGCATGTCGAGGGCCTCGGCGCCGCGGACCTCACCGACCAGGATTCGGTCGGGGCGCATCCGGAGGCTGTTGCGCAGCAGCTGCCGGATCGTGAGCTCGCCCTTGCCTTCAACGTTGGGCGGGCGGTGCTCGAGGGCGATGACGTGGGGGTGATCGATCTGAAGCTCGGCAGCGTCCTCGATCGTGATGACGCGCTGGTTGTGGGGGATGAAGCGTGCGATGACGTTCAAGGTCGTCGTCTTGCCCGAGCCGGTGCCACCCGAGACGAGGATGTTCATCCGGCCGAGAACAGCCGCCTCGAGGAACTCGGCCATCGCGGGGCTGAGGCTGCCCTCACGCGTCAGGTCCTCCATGCCCAGCACCGCGTCCTTGAACTTCCGGATCGTCAGCGCGGCGCCGTGGATGGCGGCCGGTCGAATGATCGCGTTGACACGGCTGCCGTCGGGCAGGCGGGCGTCAACCATGGGGTTCAAGCCGTCGATATGCCGGCCCGTTGTGGCGACCATGCGGCGGATGGTCTCAAGGAGCTGGTTCTCGTCCTCGAAGCGGACGTCTGCCTTTGTGAGCACGCCGCGACGCTCGATGAACACCTGGTCGGGGCCGTTGACCATGATCTCGCTCACCGACCGGTCGTGAAGGAGGCCGTCGAGCGGTCCATACCCGACCGCAGCCCGCAGGATGATGTCGGCCAGCGCCGATTTTTCCTGTGAGCTGAGGTCGATCCCGTCTTCGGCCAGGAAGCGATCGAGGTGGGTGCGAACCGCACGCGAGAACGCGAGGGTGTCACCGGTGGTGAGGCCGACGTCGCGGATCAAGGCGAGCCGGTCGCGGAACTCGTTGGCGAGCTTGCCCAGGTCCCGACCCTGGCGCGCGGCCGCCTCCATGATGTCCGACCTTCGTCGCTGAGGCTGCACCGTCGGCGTGGTGGGCGCCCACATGTCCACGAACTGCATCTCCAGCAGTGCCGCCGACGCGGCCAGAGCCGGGATCACGCGCTGTCGCTCGGTGAGGCGGATCTTGATTCCGACGCCTTCACCGTCCGGCTTCTCTGCCGGGTCGATGTAGGCGGCGATCCACTCTCCGTCTCGGAAGCGGAGGATTGCCTTGCGCGACAGGCTCTTTTCGCCAGGGTCAGCCTCGAGGTTCGGGTCCTCGACCGAACCAAAGACGACGTACTTGATGTCGCGGCCAGGGATCCAGCGGGGCCGGTCTGCGTCCGCGGGGTTGTAGATCGGATAGCCGTCGCGGCTCAGTGAGCGGACGTCGGAGTCGCCCTCTTCTAGACCGCCGTCGAGCCGGTGCACCGAGACTTTGAATCGGGCGGCACGAGCCACCGGCGCGGGCGTGCCGTTGGACGCGGAACCGGGAGCCGCCTCGACAGTCTCGGCGGGGGTCTGGTCCGGTGTCTCCGGCGAGGTGGTCCTGACCTCGCTCATGAGACTCTTTTCGAGGACGTGATGGAGTTCACGGCTGTTGGCCTCAAGGATGCTAGCACTCGGTTAACGCCCATCAGCTTCATTTATCAAGCGAACCTTTCCGGTGGCCGTCGGCGATCGAGCACCCACTTGGAACCCGGCATCCGCTTGGCCACGCCCTTCACCTCGGCGGCCCTGGATGCAAGCGCTGCGGCGCTCGTGTAGCGGCCAGGCTCGGCGATCACGATCCCGATCGACACAGAGACCAACGGTGTACGCAGCCGGTTTCCATTGCGCTCCTCGGACTCGATCCACCCGTGCTCCCTGTCCTCCGGGTCGTAAAGGGCGGGCATTGCGTCGTCGAACCGATTTGTCACCGCGGTTGCGATCGTCTCGGCAAGGTCCGGGTCGGTGAGGATGACGAAGTCGTCGCCACCGACGTGACCGGCGAAATGTCTTGCCGAGTAGTTCTCCTCGAGGACCTCGAGGATGATCGTCGCCAGCGTCTTGATCACGTCGTCACCGCGCAGGAAGCCGTAGTGGTCGTTGTAGCTCTTGAAGGCATCGATGTCGGGATAGAGGCACGCGAATCGTTCTTCGCCGGCAAGGCGGCGTCCCATCTCGCGCAGGATGTCGCTGTTGCCGCTCATGCCAGTCAACGGGTTGAGGTCTCGAGTCGTCGTGGAGCGGCTCATCACCGCGCGCAGTCGCGCGACCAGCTCCTCGGGGATGAACGGCTTGGTCACGTAATCGTCGGCGCCCGCGAGCAGGTGCTCAACCTTGTCCTTCAGCGAGCCGCGCACCGTGAGAAACACGATCGGTATGAGCCGGGTGCGGAAGTCACTGCGGATCTCGGTGAGGATCTGGTCGCCTGTTGTGTCTCCGAGCATGAGGTCGAGCAGGATGATGTCCGGCCTCGACTCTACCGCCGCGTTGTGAGCCGCATGCCCGTCGCCCACCGCGACGCACTCGAAGCCTGCCCGCTCGAGGACTCGCTTGACCAGGCGGAGAGCCTGCTCGTCGTCATCGACCACGAGGACCACCTCGCGCCGCGTGATAGGCACACGGGGGGTCGTCTCCTTTTCAGGCTCTATGGTTTTCGCCACGTTCAGGACGCCCCTGTGGTCTCGGGTTCAGCTGCCGCCTTAGCCGGTCGCCGCAGCTTGTCGGTCAGAGTGATGGCACGCTCGGCGGCCGTGCGGACCTCGAGGATGTCAGTCTTCACGGCCGCCGGGTCTTCTGTCTCCTCGGCGATCAGCTCGCTGTAGTTGACGATCACGGCAAGCAGGTTGCGGAAATCGTGAATGAGCGCGCGCCACGCCTCGTCGGAGAGCTCGTCGGATGAGCTCAAAGCCGTTTCACCAGTCGCCACCTGTTGACCTCGCCGTCGCGTTTGTAGAGCAGCTCATCGAGGAGCCAGCGGGCCATCGGCAGACCACGGCCGGCCTCGCTTGTCGGGTCTGGCATGGCGCGGGAGAGGACCTCTTCGACGGGCGGGCCTCCATCCACAAAAGAAGCTTTCGCCATGTCATCGTCGAGCCAGAGGCGGTATTCGACCGGAGGATCGGTGCCTGCCGGTCGCCCATGAGTGAGGACGTTGGCTCCGATCTCCGCCAGGGCGATCTCAAAGTGCATGACATTGCGGTCGTCCTTGTCTCGACCACTGGCCTCACACAGCTTCTGGACGGATTCATGAAGCGTCTCCAATCCCTCATCGAGGTGGCTGAGCGTGGCATGGAACTCAAAGGGCTCCGTAGAACTGCGCAGATCAGAAGCCAGTGAGGGCTTCCTCGACCGTGGAGTAGTAGGGAAACACACGGTCCAGCGTCGTGAGCTCGAGCACCACCCTGACCTGCTGATTCGGCGCGGCCAGGCGGAGGTCGCCCTGCGAGCTGCGGATCTGCTTCAGAGCCGCGATCACAGAGCCGAGGCCGGTGCTGTCGACGAAGCTGACTCCTTCCATGTCGAGGACGACCCTAGGCTGGCCGCTCTTCACTGCCTCGCTGATCGCGTCCTTCAGTGCGGGAGCGCCGGCCACGTCAAGTCGCCCGGTCGGCGCGACGACGGTCACGCCGTTGTCGACCTGGCGGGACTGGACCTCGAGGCTCATATGGCTGCTCCCATGCGTGGGGTCTGATTATGGGTCACCCAGTCTCGAGTTGAGCCTCTCTACACTGCTGGTCGTGAACTCGGCCACAGGAGCCCAGCGGCTGCTCATAGTGGACGACGAGGAGGCCCTGGCCAGAGTCATGGAGCGGACCCTCCGCAGCCGTGGATATGAATCTGATCTTGCGTTCACCGCGGGCGAGGCCAGGAAGCGTTTCGAAGCCACCGACTATGCGCTCGCCCTGCTCGACGTGCGCCTGCCGGACGAGTCGGGCTACGGGCTGCTCGAGGAGCTGCGACGCCGGAGCCCGGACACCGCAGTGGTGATGATTTCGGGTGTCGACGACCCCGAGCTGGGCAGGGCGGCGCTCGAGCACGGCGCTTACGCCTACCTCGTCAAGCCCGTGGGCGCGACCCAGCTCTACCTCATGGTGGTCAACACCCTCCAGCGCCGCACCCTGGAGCTGGATCACCGCGGCAACCTGCAGCGGCTGGAGTCGATGCTCGGAGAGCGTGCCGAGCAGATGCAGCGCGCCGTGGAGCTTCAAGCGGGGATGCTGCCGGCCTCGCCCTTCAAGGAGGATGGGTTCGAGGTCGCCGCCAACTTCAAGGCCTCGCGCGAGATAAGCGGAGACTTCTACGACTGGTACCGCCAGGATACGGGCGAGCTGGTCTTCACCCTCGGTGACGTGATGGGCAAGGGACTGCCCGCCGCGCTGATGATGGCGACGGCACGCGCCGCGCTTCGAGGGTCGGCCGGGATGCTGCAGCTGGACGCCGGGATCAAGCGCGCGGGCGACGTGATGGCGGCGGCGCTCGAGGTGAACCACGCGTACGTGACCGTCTTTCATTCCGTGTACGACCCTCGATCCGGCGAGCTGCGCTACGTCGATGCAGGCCATGGCCATGCGCGCCTGCTGCGTGGCGTCACCGGCCAGGAGACCCTTCCTGTGCGCAGCGCGCCCATCGGAATCTTTCCCGACAGTCAGTTCGGCGTCGGGACGGTGACCATGAATCCGGGGGACACGCTGGTCGTCTTCTCGGATGGGCTGCTCGACCTGCGACCTGACCTCGCGACCAAGGATGTGCTGCTGCCTTACGAGGCGCGCCGGGCAGGCACCGCTCAGGAGCTGGTCGACATCCTGGCGCAGGGCTCGAGGACACGTGAGCTGTTGGACGACGTGACAGTGCTCGCGCTGAGGCGGATTTGATGCTGGCTGCGGGCTTGGGTCCTCCCCCACCCGGCGCTTCGCGCCGACCTCCCCCTGCGGGGGAGGTGGTTAGCCCTAGACGGGCTTAGGGGCCGCCAGCCACCGCTCGAGGACGGCGGCTACCACATGCAATTTCACCGGTTTTGAGATGTAGTCGTCCATGCCGGCGGCCAGGCATCGCTCGCGATCGCCAGACAGCGCGGCTGCTGTCATCGCGATGATCGGGACGTGCCGCCCCGCCCGCTCGTTTCTCCTGATCAGCCGCGTCGCCTCGTATCCGTCCATCTCCGGCATCTGGCAGTCCATCAGCACCGCGTCGAACTGCATGTGCTCGAGCATCCTGACGGCCACCTTCGAGTTCGCCGCGTTGTCCTCGACGACGAGAACTCTTGTCCACTGGCGGGATGGATCCGGCGGTCCGAGCTCCACCTCAGCCGGCGAAAGCTTTGAGCGAGCCGACCTTTCGGACACAAGGGTGTGGAGGATGTCGAAGAGCTGTGACGGGCGTACCGGCTTGACGAGCTCGGCG
>DATHDR010000217.1:0-4866 GCA_035318965.1 Verrucomicrobiia bacterium
CGATGGACAAGCGCCCTCACCTTTCTATCTATTGCGGCACTGATCGGCGCCGTCATCAGCCAGCTTGCCGGCTGGCAGGATGTGCGCGCCTGGTTCCTGCTCGCCTGGGCCGTTCTCTTGCTGCCGGTGGCCATCGCGCTGTTCAGCCATCCGATGCGCTGGCCTTCCTGGGGTCTGTTCGTCGGGTTCTGGGGAGTGGTGGGAGCCCTCTGGCTCATCGTGCTCCAGGTCCTCGCTGTCACCGACCTGCTGGAGGGTGAGGCCTACAGCGGCTGGACGGCCTGGCCCCTTGCCCTGCTGGGCATCTGGCTCGTTGTCGCTTCAGGTCATGGCTTCGGCGCCGAAAGATTTCCCCGCTGGCTTGACGGCCTTGGCCTCCTTGCGGGCGCCGGCCTGCTCGCGATCAGCATTTCCACTTGGATCGACGCATCTGACGACATAACGCGAGCCGCCGGACTCTTCGCGGCCGTCGCGTACGTCCTCTGGGGCCTCGGCCAGGGTTGGGTCGTGTGGGGGGCACAGGATGTGACACATCGGTTCCGCGGCCTCTCGACGCAGCGCGCCGCCTGACTCTCCGGACCAGGATTCCGGGGGATCTGCGTTATCCGTGCCACCGATGTTGCGACCAATAGGCGCATTCGCATCCGCGGCTCTCGCGCTCGTTTGCCTGACAAGTTGCAGCCAACCAGACACTTCGCTTGAGTCCGCCCCGCCAGGTAGCCAGCTCATCCAAAGGGTGGGAGCGCTCGACCTGTCGGACTTCCACCTCGCATACACGGGTCATGTCGAGTCCGGGATCTTGCTCCAAAGGCGGACCCCGGTCACCTTTAGCGGCGCTGGATCCGTCGCCCTGGGCCAACCGCTCAAGGCTCAGCTCGAAGAGACGACAGCCCAGTGCGAAAGCGGATGTCAGACAGAGCTCGTCGTTGTTGGCGAGGACAGGTACAGGCGGAATCTGGGCGACGCGTCATGGTGGGTTGACCACGGGACTCCGGTGGATTCGTATCTGTGGACTCGGATCCTGCCGTCGCGGCTCGCGAAAGCGAACTCAGCTCGAGTGGTCGGCCAGGCAACTGTCAATGGAGATCCTGCCTGGATCGTCGAGGGCACGGACGAGCTTGGCTACCCGTTCCTGATCTGGCTGAGGAAGAGCGACAGCTATCCGCTGCGATATGAATCGACACCCAATCAGAAGACGAACTTCCTGGACATCCAGATCACTCTCGACCACTTCAACACAGGCGTAACGGTGACCCCGCCGCGCCAGGACCAGCTCAGCCCTGAGCTGTGGGGCACGTCCTACGGTCGGGAGCGTTCGATTCCACTGGACGGAGGCGGTGTCACCGTCCACAATCCCATTTTCGACTGCGACGGTGGTGAGTTCGTCGACGACAGCCGTCCTGATACATACCCCGTCTTGGTTCCGTTCACCTACGCGGCTGGCGGAAGCTCGCTGGCAGTCGACCCTCGGGTTTGGAAGGTGTATGACGACTCGCGTCAGCCTTATTCACCCCAGACGATCGGCTCGGCAGCCAAGCTCCAGGCGCAGAGTCTGCCGGCTGCCGGGACGAGCTCCGGAAGCCTCTGCTTCCTGATCCCGTGGACTCAAAATCAGGTGACTCTGATCGGGAACCTTGCGAGCGGCCTTGTCTCGGTCTACCTCGGTGGCTTGCGACGCCCGGACCAAACCGGGACTGCTAGCCCCACAGGCTAGTGCTGGAACTGCCGGCAACGCAGGCTGCCGGCGCGGTCCATCTCAAACTCGATTTTGATCTTGCGCAGGGAATCTACGTGAGGTGCGTCGTAACCGGCATGGAGCCTGGGGCGCGTCCCGCCATCGGCAGCAGCTCTTTCAAGAGCAGATGGTCGCTCGCCCTCGCCCTGGCCGCCGGGCTGTCCTTGTCTATGACAGTGCCCGTTCAGGCGGTTACCGACTCTGTGGATCAGTCGCAGACGATCAGCACGAGCTTCCAGCGCCTGGGCCTCATGGCCCAGACGTTCACCGCCGGGATGACCGGGCAGGTGGACAGGGTCTCGCTGGCCTCTGACACAAGCTTTGGCTTTGTCAAGCTGACTGTCCAGATTCAGTCGGTCACAGGGGGCGCCCCGAGCGGCACCGTCCTGGGCTCCTCTTCCTTCCAGGGCACCCTGAACTGCTGCCGCCAGTTCAACGATTTCGTTTTCAGTCCCGCCGTTCCCGTCACCGCCGGCACGCAGTACGCGATCGTCGTCAACGTCGCCGTCGGTTTATTCACCTGGTATACCAGCTGGATCTTCAATGCCTACCCAGGCGGCCAGCTCTACGTCGGCTGCTTGGGATGCGGGTGGTTCACCGGCAGCCAGTACGGACAGGACTTTACGTTCAAGACGTGGGTCGCCATCAACACCAACAAAGCTCCAGTCCTCGCCGCTGACAATGCGGCGGTCACTGTCAATGAAGGGACGAAGCCCACCAACACAGGGACTTTCTCGGACCCCGATGGCGACAACGTTGCGATCACGGCTTCCGCCGGCGCCGTGACCCAGAGCGCGACCACCGCCGGCGCCTGGGCCTGGTCTCAGCCGGCAGGCGACGAAGCCGCCATCCAGACGATCACCGTGATCGCGGACGACGGCAAGGGCCTCACGGCCGCGACCTCATTCACGGTTACCGTCGCGCCCGTCGCCCCCAGCGTGGCGATCTCGTCTGCCAGCTCAAGCCTGTCGGCCGCCGCGTTGAGTACGACAACGGGTGCCTCGAGCCCAGAGGGGACGAAGGTCACCCTCAATGGCTCAGCGACCAGTCCCGCCGCCCCGGACAATCCCATCGTCAACTTCAGCTGGGCGATGACCAAGGACGGGCACGCCGTCGGCGCCGGCAGCGGCCCCGGCTTCAGCTTCACGCCAGACGACGAGGGCACATTCGTCGTAACTCTCCGGGCGACTGACGACGACAACATGACGGGTACCGCTTCCGTGACGATCAACGCGGCAAACGTCGCACCTTCGGCCAAGATCGCGGGCTTCGGGCCGACCTCGAAGCTGGCACTGGATGTCCTCACCGCCAACTTGTCGCTCACCTTTTCCGGCAGCTTCTCCGATCCGGGATTGCTCGACTCGCATACCGCCATCTGGAACTTTGGCGACGGCGCCACCAGCACCGCGAACTTCGGGCCAGGGGGCTCAGCCGGGCTGTCAGCGGTTCACTCGTACAGCGCGGCCGGCAATTACACCGTCAGGCTGACCGTCACCGATGACGACGGCGGAGTGGGCCAGGCGACCACCACGGTTCTGGTTCAGACTCCCCAGGCGGCATTGGGCGTCCTCTCGGGGTACGTCCAGAAGATCTCTTCGCTGACCGATGGCCAGAAGAACAGCCTGATCGTCAAGCTGAACGCCGCCAGCGCCGCGATGACCCGCGGTGACACCAAAACCGCCAACAACCAGCTCAACGCCTTCCTCAACGAGCTTCAGGCAGACCTCAACAGCGGCCAGATCTCGGTCGGCGACGCGGCGGCCCTTCGCAACTCGGTCCACGCGGTGCAGGCGGCGATGGGGACTTACAACCGATTCCTGGAGTGGTGGCCCTTAGGATGAGTCAGGTCCGTTCCTTGTCCTCTCCCCGGGGAAACTGGTGAGGGGGCGCTCCATCCTCGGTTAGAGTTCGGGCCAGATGGCCGCCGGCACTGCCGCTCTACCACCCGCCGACCTCCTGCCCGTCGGCCGCCGGGCCAACCTCCCGTATCGCGCAGTCCGGCTGATTGCGGCTCCTCTCCTGCGGCTCTTATTTCGCTTCCAGGTGCAAGGCCGGGAGAACATCCCCCTCTTTCCCTCTCCCCATGGGGGAGAGGGTGACGGTGAGGGGCTTAAGCCCGCAACCTACGTGGTCATCGCCAACCACCTCAACTGGCTTGACGAGTTCGCCATCCTGCTGCTGTTCCCGGCCGAGCCTCGGCTGCACTTCCTGGCCGACCCGACGATTCTGGTCACCCGCAAGTTCCAGTGGTGGCTGATCCGAACGACTGGCGGTTACGTGCCCGTGGTCCGGGAGCGCCACGGCGACCAGGCCCTGTTCCACCACGTTGACCGTTGTCTGGAGTTGGGGGGCGCCATCGCCATCTTCCCGGAGGGCAACTACGGCCCCAAGGAGGGCGAGCTCATGCCTTTCAAGACGGGTTTCGCCCACTTCGCGATCAAAGCGGGCGTGCCGGTTGTCCCGGTCGCCCTGTCGGGAACCAAGGACCTCTGGTTTCGCAAGCCGATCCGGGTCGTGATCGGCACAACGATCCTGCCTGCCGGCCACGACCCTGCGTCTCTGACCCAGGCGGGTTTCGAGCGCATCACGGAGCTCATGCCGGCGTGTTCAGAACCGCCGGGTCGGAAGCTCCTGCGACGGTGGCTGACCACACTTTTCTAAACCGCAGAAGGTATCCAAAGCCCGGGCCCATTTGGTAAGGTGCCTTCTTCCACGGTTCCTGAGCGGTCTTCCACACGTCTCGCTCCGAGCTCAGGCCTGAACAACGCCCCAGGGGTAGGGCGACTCAGAGGAGGAGCGGAAGGTTTTGCTGCCGCTGTTTCGTGCGGTCGTGGTGTGGGTCGTGATCCTCGCCGGCGTCATCCTGCCGCGCCTGGACGCACCGGCGGCTGTGACGCACGCGGTGGCTGTAACTCAGCTGAGCGCCTTCGACCGACTTTCCGTCGTGCAGCAAACGCGCAACGAACGCGTTCAGGCGACCCAGATGGCCCAGGTGAATGCGTGGGCGCAGGAGCTGAAGCAAGGCCTCGCCGACTATCAGGCGCAGCAGGATGCTCTCGCCGCGGCCCAGGCCCAGGCGGCGCGGATCGCGGCCCTCAACAACCATCCACCCCCGACCGCCTACATCGCCA
>DATHDR010000218.1:0-3676 GCA_035318965.1 Verrucomicrobiia bacterium
GCAGCCCGCAGCGGCATCGAGCAAGAGCACATGGGAGGTCGTCGAGCAGAAGCAGAAGGTCGGTGCGGCGAAGGTCGTCCCGACCCCGGAGGACCGGTCGTATGCAGAGTGGTTCTCGTGGGCCAAGCGGGGCGGCGCGCCTGCAAGCGCGTGCCACGCCGCCGCACAGGGCGCCTTCCAGGCGCTTTCGAGCGGCAAAGACGTGGCGACCGCCGTGCAGTGGGCGACCGCGGCGATGGCCCGGCCGCCCGTGCCGGTTTCAGCCGACCGACAGAGCTACTGCGCCTGGTTCTCGCTGGCGAACATCGATCTGAACCTCGACCAGCACAAAGCACACACTTTTGCCACCGCCGCGGTGCACGCGCTGGACGCCGGCGCTGACGCGGGCAGGGCGCACGCCGCGGGCCTGGCGGCGGCCGGGATCCGCTAACGCAGCGACCGGACCGTGTGGCTTGCCGCAGTCCCCGCGGCACACAGAAGGATCATTCCGCCGGCAATCAGGAACAGCAGCGTCGGGTTGACATCCGCGATCGCGCCTGACGCCCCATACGCCAGCGGGGTGAGGCCCATCGACGCCAGCATGACCAGCGACATCACACGTCCTTGCATGGCGGGGTCGGTTCGGCGCTGCAGCCAGCTCACCGCATACGTGTTGACGACGCCCGTGCTGACACCGGAAAAGGCCATGAGCACGGCTGCGGGCACCAGCGAAGGCACGAGCCCAACACCGGTGATGCCGAGCCCGAGCCACAGGCAGAGGGCCACGATCAACCATCCAAAACGTTTTGGTGGGGGCACGAAACCTGCGCCCAGCGCTCCAGCTGTTGCGCCAACACCCCAGGCGCCGAAAAGGATGCCAAGGCCGGCGGCGCCTGCGGCGAAGCGCCCGTGGGCCAGTGTCGGGAGCCCCACGCCCAGCGCTCCGTTGGCGGCGAAGTCAACGACTGCGATGACGATCAGGGTCACACGGATGCCCACGTCGGCCCAGGCGTAGCGGACGCCTGCCGCGATCTGTCCCCGCAGGCCGCCGTCGGGGTGCGTCTCGCCCGGCGCGCGGCGCGCGGCGGCCGGCAGCCACAGAATGAAAAGGAAGCCAATCGCGAAACAGGCGGCATCTCCGGCGAAAGCCCATCCAAGTCCGAGGACAGCAACGATGACTCCGCCGAGAACCGGGCCGAGGATCACGGAGGTCTGCGCCGTCACGTTCAGCACGGCGTTTCCCGGCTCGAGCTCGTGGTCGGCGACGACCCTTGGGAGGATCGAGCTGCGAGCCGGCATGTAGAAGGCGTCGACGACGCCGAACACCACCGCGATCGCGTAGACCTCCCACATCTGAACTCGACCGGAGAGCACTAGCACGGCAAGAGGCGTGACAACAAGTGCGCGAAGACCCATCGACCCGAGCATGGTCAGGCGCGGAGAGATGCGGTCGGCGAGCGCGCCGCCCACGACCATGAGCACCGCTCTGGGTAGGGCCTGCACCACCAGGACGCTGCCCAGGGCGAGGCTGGAACCGGTCAGCTGAAGGACCAACCATGCCATGGCGATGTAGCTGAAGAAATCGCCGAACAGCGACAGGGTCGTCGCCACCCAGAGCTTGCGAAAGGACCCCGATGAGAACACTGTCCACGGACGCGGCCGCGGAGTGGCGACAGCCGGAGATGAGACGAGCTCCTTCATGACCTTTACGCTCGGTGCTAGCGCGGAGTCCGGCGGGCTTCGCCGGTCGGATCGATGCGGTCGGCCATCCGCTGGAGAAAGCGAGCGAGCAGGCCCGTGCGTGAATGCGCGTAGTAGATCAAGGCTTCGGCTTCCTGCATTCGCGTGCGCTGTTCCGCGAGGTACCTGGCGAAGCCCTCCGGGTCGTATTCGGCTCTTTGCATCGGGTTCACGCGCAGACCTCCTCTTGGTTGGTGTCGAGGCGGTGAAGCGCCTCTTCTCTTTGGTGGGTGTCGAGGCGCTGAAGCGCCTCTTCAATGTCGATCTCGCCGCGGGCGACCTGCTCCATCAGCTCAATCCGGTTGGGCGCGGGCGAGGCGGCGGGGCGGTCGATGCCGATTTTCGCGAGCAGCGTGTCGAATCGAGCTCGCGCCGTTGGGTAGCTGACGCCGAGGTGCCGCTCGAGCTCCTTCATGTTCCCGCGCGACGCGAGGAAGACCCGAAGCACGTCGCGGTCCTCGTCCGACAGAACGCAGAACTCGCACGTGGCGAAGCCCCCTGACAGCTCCGTGTCACATGCAGGGCAGCTCAACCTGGTGAGCGCAAGACGCTCGTTGCAGACCGGGCAGTTGAGAGGTGGGCGGCGATTGCGGTCCCGGGCCATCAGTCCGCCGACACCTTGACGCTGCCCATCGTGCATTCCACGTCGAGCGTTGCGGCGCCTGACCCGATGGTCGCGTCGCGACCAGAGCGGGCCGCGCCGGCCCGCTCGACGCCCGCGCCCTCGATGGCCACCCGCCCCAGCGTCGTGCGGGCGCTGATGCGGACGCTCGAACCTTTCTCGAGATTGATCTTGACCGAGCCCATCTCGCAAAGCACCTTGCTCGCCCCGCTGTCGAGGCGGCCGCTGGCGATCACATTTCCGGCCTGGACGACGAGGTTCAGCGTGCCGTGGAAGTCCGAGACCTTGAAGTTGCCGGCCTGCACCTCGCTTGTGATCGGCCCATGCACCCCGTCCACTCGAACGTTGCCTGCCTGAACATTGGCGGTCAGGGCCAGGTCGGGATTCATCCGCACCGTCAGCTTGCGGCGCGCAATCGTGACCCCGTTCAGGACGATCCGGGGGCGCGACCCGCTTGCACCGAATGAGAAGCTCTCATCCTCATCCAGCGGCTGGTGCTCGATGACCATCGTGTCGCCTTCCTGGCGCGCCTGGTGCGGCCCGTCGGCGACGGCGAACGCAACGCTTGGATCGCCGACGATCTCGGCGCTCCCGAACTGAGACACCACCTTCACGTGGCGCCCTCTTAGCCCTGAGGCCGCGGGAGCGGGTGCCGGGGCGGGGGGCATGGGGGCCTCGAGCGACTCGAGGCGGGCGGCGCCTTCCTCCGCGCTGATCGTGCCAGCCGCCACCTGGGTCAAGATTTCTCGTCGCGGGTCGTTCATGGGTCAAATTAGAACCGAACCCTTGCCAATTTGTCAAGTCTCCGAGTAAAAATGCTAAGAGACCGGGCTACAGCTAAGCTTTCGGCGTGACCAAGCGGGTCGGCGTCGTCGCGGACACGCATTGCCCTGAGTTCGTCGATCACCCCCCTCAACGCGTCTTCGAGGTCTTCGAGGGGGTGGATCTGATCATTCACGCCGGCGACATCAATGGAAAAGAGACACTCGACGCCCTGCGCCGCATCGGTCACGTCGAGGCGGTGCGGGGGGACCACGACCGCGGCCTGGACCTTCCGCTGTCGCGAGAGATCGAGGTCGAGGGGAAGCGAATCGTCATCGTGCATGGCAACCGCAGCCGCTGGCTCGAGGAGCCGAACACGCTCCTGTGGACGTTGAGCCTCGGATACTTCAGGCCTCACGGCGGCCTCGCGCGCGACCTGCGCCGCCGGTTCCCCGACGCCGACGCGATCGTTTTCGGCCACACCCATCGACCGCACGCAGAGACGATCGATGGGGTGCTGCTTTTCAATCCCGGCGGCGTGCACCAGTGGAATCCGACCACTGTGAACCGGCG
>DATHDR010000219.1:0-4181 GCA_035318965.1 Verrucomicrobiia bacterium
GCAGGCTCGCGCCGGGGCGCGCGAACCGGTCGACCATGACGTGGTAGCAGAGCGCGTCGCGCACCCAGTCCGGCGGCGGAGGGGGCGCTTGCTCAAAAGCGAACTCCTGGCCCCCGGGCCGCGGATCGGTGTCGGAGGCCCAGATGGGAGTCGTGTCCGGGTCGCGGAGGTGGGCTCGAATCCTGTAGCGGGTGACCTCGCCCGGTTTGAACGGCGGCAGGGGGCCGGTCCAGAGATTTGGACGGCCGGGCTTTCCAGGCGCGGCGGTGAACTGATTGACCGTCCGGCGGTCGACTTCCAGCGTGACCGCTTCCACGTCGAGATCCGGCCGCACCTCGGCGACCAGCAGGTCCTGGCCGGGCTCTGGCATGCCGGAATGGAAAACGCCGCCGTACAGCGCTCGCGCATGGCGCGTCTTCTGCACTGTCGCCTGGTGCTCGAAAAAGCCGTCCTCGCCGCCTATCACCGAAGGGATCAAGGCTTGGACCGCGAGTAGGAGATATGCGTGGGCGGACAGATCGACCTGGTTACTGGTAAGGAAGAGCCCCAGCGGCGATCGCTTGGCCACGGCGGCATGGAGCGCAGAAAGCGATTCGGCACGGTGGCCTTCGACCGCTTGATGCCAGGCGCTCCACAGCGTGGCGGCCGTTACCGCGGCCGGTTGCGGCGGCCGCAGCATGAGGGCGTTGTCCTGAAGCTTCGACAGGCGATCGCGCAGGTCCGGGTTGTGGGAGCGCCGCAGGTAGCGCTCGAGCGCCCACGCCAGGTATGGATCGCCGCGATCGTTGTCGAGGGCCCACTCGAAAAAGGCGAGGGCCGCACCCTTCTCGCCGCAGATGTCCAGCGCATGAGCCAGGACCACATCCTCGCCGGGGCTCGTCGCGAAGGATCCCTTCCGATCGTGGTGCTGTGCGATGAGCAGGATGCTGCGCCCGTACAGGTCTGTGATCGCGGCACGATCCACGAGGTCTGGGACACGGGCCACCACCGAGGAGCGCGTCGCGCCCGCGACCGGGGGCGGGTCAAATCCATCCGGCCACGCGGCGTTGTAACTTTCGCCCGCCTGCGGAAGGAAGTTTTCGACGCCGCGCTCCCAGCTCACGTCGGTCTCGCCCT
This sequence comes from Verrucomicrobiia bacterium, assembly GCA_035318965.1. Taxonomy (GTDB): domain Bacteria; phylum Chloroflexota; class Dormibacteria; order Dormibacterales; family Dormibacteraceae; genus Palsa-870. The sequence continues at coordinate 1,117 of DATHDR010000219.1, forward strand.
CTGACCGGAACGCGGTGCGCAGGCTCTCGCCAATCGCTGCAATGCGCCGTTCGACTTTTATGTCGCTCGTGTGTGTCGACACGACGCGCAGCACGTTGGTGCCGCGTACATATTCAAGGTGATGCTTCCAGCTGCTGCCGCTGATGCGGCGCTGGCCGTCGGGCCCGTTGATGACGGCGTGAATGCGTTTTTCGACCAGCTCCGAGTCGAGGCTCGGCGCGCTCAAGCCGGCGAGGCTGCCGTCCCGGCCGATCCTCGCGAGGACCCTGCCGTTTCCGATGGTTGCGGCGATGCTTCTGGTCATGCCTGCGAGAGGTTAGCCGACCGGCCGGAGGCGTTCATTGCGTCGGCGATCCGGTTGACTCCGTCCGCACCTTCGATTTCTTCGAGAGAGGTGGGCAGCGCGAGCCGCCAGTTTGGAAACTCGGTCGTCGTTCCGGGCACGTTGGGCCGCTCATTTACACCGAGCGCATCCTCGAGTGACGCAAGAACGATGCGGGGGCGCCCGCGGGCGAGCGCCGTGTACGCCGTGACTGCAATGTCGACCGGCGTCGTTGCGTCTGGTAGGTGGGTCATGTTGACCAGCTTCTCGCGCAGGTGGTGGAGGCGATGCTCGGGCTCGGTCAAAGTCCAGATGCCGGCCACGGTCGGGAGGTCGTGGGTGCCAACCGCGGCGACCGCGTCTCGCGGCCAGCGCTGCGGCTCCGAGCCTTCGAACCACAAGAGCCGGTACGACAGCGAACCGCGCTGTCGAAGGTGCTTGCGCACCGTCGGCTGCACCAGGCCTAGGTCTTCGCCGACGACGAACGCGTGAGCGCGCCGGCTCTCGTTGGCCAGCAGTGCAAGCAGGGTCGCAGCCGGGTAGCGCACGTAGGCGCCCTGGGCTGCGGTCATGCCGTCGGGGATCCAGAAAAGCCGGAACAGTCCCATCACGTGGTCGAGCCGCACACCCGCGGCATGAGCTGCCGCGCTGCGGATGGCGTCGATGAACGGCTCCCAGTGTGCGTCGCTCAGCTTCCACGGGTTGAAGGGCGGACATCCCCAGTCCTGGCCGTCGCGAAAGAACTCGTCAGGCGGCGCCCCAACGCGCATGCCCGGCGCCAGCAGGTCCTGCCACCGCCACGCGTCGAAGCCGTCGGAGGCGAAGCCGACGGGCACGTCGGTGACGATGCCGATCTCGCGTGCGGCGCGCGTCAGCTGGCGATCGACATGGAACTGCTGCCATTCGTGAAAGGCGATGCGGTCGGCGAGCCGGCGCCGGCTGGGCTCGACCCCGTCGTTGCTGGGGTGTCGCAAATAGTCCGGCCAGCTCCGCCACGCGGCCCCGCGCTCCTCCGCGATCGCGTTGAAGGTGGCGAAGTCGTGCAGTGCTCTGCCGTGGCGGCGGAGGTATGCGGCGAGTCCGGCCGGCTGGGGGGCTGCCTCGAAGATGTGTTCCAGCGCCTTTAACTTGAGCTGGAAGACCTGGTCGTAATCGATGAGGCGCTGCTCGTTCAGCTCCTGTGCCGCGGCACGCAAGGGCGCGAGCTCGGGTTCACATGACGCGGCGCCTTCGATCTCCTCGACGCGCAGATAAAGGATGTTGCGAAAGCGTCGAGACGATGCGTAGTACGGCGAAGGCTGGTAGGGCAGGGTCGGCGTCTGCGCGCCAAGCGGGTTGAGCAGGACGATGGAGGCGCCTCGGCGGCGAGACCAGCGACCGAACCGCCTCAGGTCGGCGAGGTCGCCGATGCCCCAGCTCTCGCGCGAGCGCAGCGCATACAGCTGGATGGCCCAGCCCCAGGTGCGCTCCGGCGGCGGAGCGCAGGGTTCGCTCGGGAGCTTGGGACGGCGGACGCGGGGCGGCCGGTCGGTGGTGGCGCCCATCGCGGCGAGGACGGCGTCGCGGGTCTCGGGAGAAGTCTCGACCAGGTTTCCCTGCCAACCGTGGTAGGCGGGAAGGATCCCCCAACGCCCTGCACGGTCAAGCATGTACAGGCCAAGCTACCATTCGCCCGGAGTGGCGGTGCACAGGGCGCTGGGGGGCGCCGTCAAGAGGCGCGAGGACCCACGGCTGATCACCGGCGCCGGGCGCTATACGGATGACATGCGGCCCGATGGCTCTCTGCACGCGGTTTTCGTCCGCTCGACGATGGCGCATGCGCGGATCAGTGGGATCGATCGCGAGACTGCAATCGGGATGCCCGGTGTGGTGGGTGTGTACGTCGCGGACGACCTGGGGTTGAAGTCGCAGGAGTTTCCCAGCCTGGACGCGTTCGCTCGGCCGCCGCTGGCGTCTGAAGTCGTGCGTTTTGTGGGCGATGCGATCGCGGTGGCTGTCGCGGAGACGGGCGCGCAGGCGATGGATGCCGCCCTGGCCGTGGTGGTGGATTACGAACCCCTGGGTGTGGTCGCGGACCCGGCCTCGGCGCTGAAGGCGGACGCACCCGTCCTGCATGCAGTCAAGGGCGACAACGTCGCGTCGACGATGGAATTCGGTGAGCCTTCGGCGCTCGAGGGCGCCGAGGTGGTGGTGCGTCAGCGATTCATCAACCAGCGCCTCGCTGCCGTTCCGATCGAGGCCAATGCCGTGGTCGCGGAGCCTGACGGTGACGGCGGGGTCCGCCTGTGGGCATCGACGCAGGTTCCGTTTCGTGTTCGCGCCGAAGTGTCGGAGCTCGTGCGCCTACCGGAAGAAAAGGTGCGCGTAATTGCCGGCGATGTCGGCGGGGGCTTCGGCGCCAAGCTCGCGACCTATCCGGAGCAGAGCATCATCGCGGCGCTGGCGGTGAAGCTGCAGCGCCCGGTCGCGTGGTTCGAATATCGGAGCGAGAACCTCGTCGCGATGACACACGGGCGGGCGCAGGTGCAGGACGTGGCGATCGGCGCCACGCGTGACGGCCACGTGACCGGACTCGAGCTTTCGATCCTCGGCGACGCGGGCGCCTACCCGGGGCAGGCGGCGGGCATGCCCTATTACACGGGGCAGATGTCGTCGGGCGTGTACGACATTCCAAAGGTTCACTTCAGCGCTCAGGTGGCGGCGACCAACACCACGGTGGTGTCGGCCTATCGGGGGGCGGGCC
>DATHDR010000220.1:0-5219 GCA_035318965.1 Verrucomicrobiia bacterium
TGTCCATGTAGGCGACGTTGCCGGGGTTCGGTGCGAGCGGAGGCAGCGGAATCACGTCCTGGCGGAGCATCGCTGTGCCGAATCGAGTCGGGATCTCCTCGAATCCACGTGGAAGCTCGTGCTGAAGTTGAGGCCGGAGCCTGGGCGGGGCGCCTAGACGGGTAAGGCGGTCGCGGAGAGAAGCTTGAGACACGCTTCTTTGGCTCCTTCCACGAGATGCAGCGGACCGACGCACGAAGGACAACCGGCCACGCATGGACAGTCGCGGACCAATGACGACGCATCGTCGAGAAGCTCGCGGTGGAGCTCGTACATGCGCGAGGAGAAGCCCACGCCGCCCGGATAGACCTCGTAGACGGTCACGGTTGGCAGCTGCGTCGTGACCGAGCGAACTTCGGCGACCGAGCCGAGGTCGCGCGGGTCGCACATGAGTCGCAGGCTGGCGACGTGTCGTAGCGCGTGCGCCATTCCCTGCAGCCCAGCCTCCAGGGTTTCGCGGCCGAGCGACCTCCACGTGCTTTCATCGACAGTGATCCAGTAGCCCGTCGTGTGAAGCGTTTGCTCCGGAAGGTGGATCGGGCCCGAGCCGATGTTCTCGTGCGTGTGGAACTTGATCTTCTTGAACATGCTCGCAAGGCTCGTGATCTTCACCTCGCCATGGCTGCGAGATACCTCGCCGCCGTCCGGTCCATCAAACGTTTCGAGCACTTGCACCGTCACCGACGCCAGCGCGTCGGTGTAGTAGTCGACCTCGACCGGGCGCACGTAAGCCTTCTTCTCATCCCAGTCCAATCGGTCGACGTGAAATTGAGCGCCTTCATGCAGATAGACCGCCTCTTCATGAAGCAGCACGGGTGCCGTGAACTGATCCATCTCGCCGATGACCTGTGGTCGTGGATGAGACGTGTCGATGATCACGACGTTGTCCGCCAGGATTCTGCGCAGGTGCACCTCTTCCGCCGGGAATGCCTGCCGGCTCCAGAACCAGCGTCCCGCAGAACGCGTGGCGGACCCATCCTCTTCGAACACGCGCAGCAGCTCGCCGACGTCGGCGCGGCCGAGACGCTCCTCGTCTTCAAACGGCAGCTCGAACAAGCCTGCCTGCAGGTGACCCGCGAGCAGCAACAGGTTGTCGGGATCGATCAGACCTTCTTCGGGGTCGGCGCTGAGGAAATACTCCGGATGGCGCACGATGAACTGGTCGAGCGGCGAGCTCGACGCCACGAAGACACCAACCGAGCCGGAACGACGACCCGCGCGACCGAGCTGCTGCCACGTCGAGGCGATCGTCCCCGGATAGCCCACCAGGACCGCGGTCTGCAGGCTGCCGATGTCGATGCCGAGCTCGAGGGCGTTCGTGCTCACGACGCCGGTGATCTCTCCGTTGCGCAGGCCGGCCTCAATCTCGCGTCGATGCAGAGGTAGATAGCCCGCCCTGTAGCCGCGCACCCGGCGGTTGGCGTCGAGGCGCGGTGCGAGATCCTGCCTCAGGTAGCTGAGCATCACCTCGACCTGGAGCCGGCTCCGGCAGAAAACGATCGTCTGCACGCCGGTGCGGATCCATGGCGCCGCGATGCGCCTCGCCTCGAGCATCGAGCTGCGGCGGATGCCCATCTCCCGATTGACCAGCGGCGGGTTGTAGAAGATGAGCCGCCGCTCGCCGCGCGGAGCGCCGCTGCGGTCCACCAGCTCGACGTTCTCCTCCTCTAGCAATCGCTTGGCCAGCTCGAGCGGGTTCGCGATCGTCGCCGACGCGCAGATGAAAGTCGGCATGGAACCATAGAACGCGCAGATTCGTTTCAATCGCCGGATGACATTGGCAACCTGGCTTCCGAACAGGCCGCGATACGTGTGGAGCTCGTCGATGACCACGAAATCCAGGCTGGAGAAGAGGCGGCGCCACCTTGTGTGATGCGGCAGGAGGCCGGCATGCAGCATGTCTGGATTCGTCATCACGACGTGACCGCCTTCGCGGATCGCGGTGCGGCGGCCGGGTGGAGTGTCGCCGTCGTAGGTGTCGACGCGGAGCTCGATCGGCAGGCCGTGCTTCAGAGCGCTCAGCTCCGCCAGCTGGTCTTGCGCCAGGGCCTTGGTCGGATATAAGTAGAGGGCCCGCTTTTCCGGGTTCTCGAGCAGGCGCTGCAGGACGGGGAGGTTGTAGCAGAGCGTTTTGCCGCTCGCGGTGGGAGTCACCACGACCAGGTGGCGACCTTTGCGGACCGCGGCATAGGCTTCGGCCTGGTGGGAGTAGAGCCGTTCGATGCCGCGCCTGGCCAGGGCGGCGACCAGATCCGGGCGGAGATCCATCGGCAGAGAAGAAAAATTCGCCGAGGCTTCAGGAATCACGTGATCCAGCGTTATCTCCCCTTGGAAGTCGTCCGGGTTGAACGAAGGGAAGCTGGACATGGCGCGTCACGGAGGTTAGACGAACATTCGTTCGGAGTCAAGCGGACAGGAACAGTACGAGGCCGGCTCGGAGGCGGACTTCGAGCGGCTCTACCGGAACACGTACCGAAGGATCCTCGGCACCCTGATCACCCTGCTCGGAGATCCAGCGGCCGCCGAAGACTGCGCGCAGGACACCTTCGAGCGTGCGTACCGGAACTGGAGCTCCTGGCGGCCTGACGCCCCCGTCGAGGCCTGGCTTCACCGGATCGCGATCAACGTGGCGGTCTCGGATCGGAGGCGGTATCGCCTGCGCCAGGCTGGAGAGCTGGTCAGGCGGCTCGGCCGGCCCACCCCGCCGTCCGATCCCTCCACGCTCGCCGAGCAATCGGCGCTCCTGCGTTCGCTTCGGAAGCTGCCGACCAAGCAGGCGGCTGCGCTGGTGCTGCGCCACTACCACGGTTACAGCAACCGTGAGATCGCAGCCGCGCTAGGCGTGCCCGAAGCGACCGTCGCCTCTCGGCTGGCGACCGGCCGCAAGCATCTCCAGGCGACGATGGCCTATGCGCGGCAAGAAAAAATGGTTGATCCGGCCTAGGCATGCGTTTGTTCTTCCCGACATGCCAGACATGAACGACTTCGAGCGGGAGCTGGAGTACGACTTGCATCGGATCCTCGATCCGATGACGGCGCGCCCGATCCCGGCCCGAAGAGTCACAGCTTCTGGAGGGAGAATGAAAAAGCTTTTGGGCGGCGCTGGGGCCGCCTTCGGACTCAAGATCGCCACCGGGTTCGCGGTCGCGGCGATGGCGGCGACAGCCGCTGTGGCGGCCACGGAGGTCGCGATCACGGGAAGCGTGAACCCGTCCGATTGGGGCCAGCAGGTGACCCAGCAGGTGACTGACTGCAAGGCCAGCGCCGCGCGCCTGGGCATACAGGGCATCGGGCAATGCGTCAGCCAGTTTGCCAATCAGCACGGCAAGGCCGTGAGCGACGCTCACAAGGCGAGCGCCGCGCGTGAGAACGGCAACGGCAATGGGAACGCCAACGGCAAAGACAAGAGCAAGAGTCACGGGCAGGGCCCGACCAACAGCCAGAGCCCGCGGCCGGTGAGTTCCTCGGACCATCAGCCGACCGACCTTCCTAACGTTGCTGTCCATCCGTCTATCCCGGCGCAGCCATGACCTGGCTCTAGAAACCCCTTCCTCTCGTGAGGCCAGGCCCGCATGGTCTGGCCTCACATCAATTTATGCGAGGCCTCGCGCCTCCACTTCTGGCCTTCGGTGGTGTTCGTGACCGCGACCCCGAGCGCCGCCAGTTCGCCGCGCAAGCGGTCCGAGGTGGCGAAGTCTTTGGCCGCGCGTGCGTTTGCTCGCGCTTCGAGCAGGGCGGCCGCGCCCTCTGGCAGCGATCCGCCGGGCTGCTCACGGTCGAGGTCGAGTCCGAGCACCTGGTCCCATTCAACCAGCATCGAAGCCTTGGCCCCCGGCGCCATGTCGCTGTGGGTCAGCTCGGCGACCAGAGCCATCACCGCCGGCAGGTCCAGGTCGTCGGTCAGCGCCGCACGAAAGCGCCTCTCGAAGCTTGCGGCCCGAGCATCGCCTGCACGACCACCCTTCGACCACTCCGCGATTCTTTCGCGCAGCTGCCGGAGCGCGCGGTCGGCTCCGGCCAGGCTTTCGACGCTGAAGTTCAGCTTCGTGCGGTACTTCGCCTGCAGCGCGAGGTAGCGAAACGCGAGCGGGTCGAAGCCCTGCTCTTCCAGCTCGGTGATCCGAAAAAAGTTGCCCGCGGACTTGGCCATGCGCGCGCCCGCGAGCATCAGCAGGCCGCCGTGCATCCAAAGGTTCACCACGCGATGACCGGTCACGCCCTCGCTCTGCGCGATCTCCGCCTCGTGATGCGGGAAGACGTTGTCGGCGCCGCCCGTGTGGATGTCGAATCGGTCGCCGAGGATGGCGATCGACATCGCCGAGCATTCGATGTGCCAGCCTGGAAAGCCTGGCCCCCACGGGCTGGGCCAGACCTGCAGGCGGTGCTCGCCGGCGGCCTTCCAGAGGGTGAAATCGCCCGGGTGGCGCTTTCGCGGGTCGACCTCGCCGCGTGCCCCCGCGAGGAGCTTGTCGGTGGTGTTTCGCGACAGCTTGCCGTAAGCCGGAAAGCTGGCGATGTCGAAGTAAACCGTGCCGCCGACCTCGTAGGCATGACCGCGCGCGATCAGCTTCTCGATCAGCTCGATCATCTGGGGGATGTATTGCGTCGCGTGCGGGTACTGCGCCGGCGGCCGGATGTTGAGCCTGGCGGCGTCCTCTTTGAACGCCGCGGTGTAGTGCGCAGCGATCTCCTCTGGTGACTTGCTCTCGAGACGCGCGGAGACGAGCATTTTGTCCTCGCCGCGGTCGAACGAGTCGTCGGTGAGGTGACCGACGTCGGTGATGTTCATCACCTGCTCGGTCGCGTAGCCGAGATATTCGAGACTGCGCCGCAACAGGTCGGGCATCATGAAAGTGCGCAGGTTTCCGATGTGCACGTACCGGTAGACGGTCGGGCCGCACGAGTAGATGCGCACGACCCCTTCGCGCAGGGGCCTCAGCTCCTCCTTCTGCCTCGTGAACGTGTTGTAGAGCCGGACCGTTGTTGAATCCATTCCGAACCTATCCTCTCAATAAGTGAAAGCGATCCGGTTGGAGGGAACCAAGGCGCAAGGGCGTGACGTCGACGGCCGCGTGCTGGTTCACGACCTGGGCCCCGACCTGCGCAAGGGGACGGTGCTCGGAGGCCGGCACCTCGAGCGAGTCCGACAAGCCCACGAGGTGCATCTCGTCGAGCTCGAA
>DATHDR010000221.1:0-3873 GCA_035318965.1 Verrucomicrobiia bacterium
GATTAGGAGAAGGCTTGCAACGATCCCAGCCTGGCACCGGACCGGCGCCGCATCTCTGTCAAACGACTGGTCATATGACCCGTCCCGATGATCACGGGGGACGAATTGTCCATGAACCAGTCGTCCGACAGATGCACCAAGACAGCCGGTGGCGCATCCTGCATATGACATGAACGAGAACTTGAGCCTTGGCCGCATTGCTGGCATTCACGTGGGGCTGAACTGGAGCCTGTTGGTCGTTGTCGCGTTGATCGCCTGGAGCCTGGCAACCAGCCTTCTACCGTCGGCCACACCCGGCCAGGCCTCCAGCGCCTACTGGACCGCTGGCGTGATTTCAGCCATCGTGTTCCTGGCTTCCTTGCTGGCCCACGAACTGGCCCACTCCGTCGTTGCCATGCGCCGCGGCGTCCGGGTTGTGGGCATCACGCTCTGGCTAGTTGGCGGAGTGTCACGGTTCAGCAGCGATACAAGTTCGCCAGGATCGCAGGCTCTGATCACCTTTGTGGGGCCGCTTACGAGCCTCGTGCTGGGCGCTGTGTTCTATCTCATTTCAGTCGCATTCGGCGGTGGCGCGCACCCGAGCCTGGCGGCCGCCACCCTGTCCTGGCTGGGCTACATCAACATCACGCTCGGAGTGTTCAACCTTGTCCCTGCCTTCCCGCTGGATGGAGGCCGGCTCCTGCAGTCGCTTATCTGGCTGCGGACGGGTGATCGGCTGCGTGCCACCAGAATCGCCGCCCGTATCGGCATGGGGTTCGCTTACCTGTTGATTGCCTACGGGCTGGCCAGCTTCGTGCTCGCGGGCAGCTTGATTGGTGGAGTCTGGTCCGTCTTCCTGGGCTGGTTCCTACTTGGCGCCGCACGCTCCGAAGAGGCCGGCGGCCTGATCCGCCAGGCGCTCACAGGGGTCCGTGTCGCCGACGTCATGACGCCCAACCCCGTACAGGCTCCCGACAACATCACCGTCGACGATGCCTTGCATGGATACGTGCTGGCCTCTCGTCACTCGACCTTTCCAACCCATGATGCCGGCGGTCGCCTGAGCGGTCTCTTGACCCTCGCCGCGCTCAAGAACGTCGCGCCCGACGCTCGGGCCACGACGCTTCTCAAAGACGTCATGTGTCCGCTCGACAGCGTCGCGACGATCGGCCCGAACGACCCGGTCACCAACCTGCTTGGCGCATCCGACGGCTGCAGCGAAGGTCGCACGCTGGTTGTCGTCGACGGCCAACTGGTCGGAATTATTTCCCCGAGCGACATCAATCGCCTTCTTCAGAGCTCGCTGTCGGGTCGCTCCCGAATGCCAGCCGCCAGCGCGTGATGGGGCATGCATCGGGACGAGAGTCAGACACCACCGAATCGATGCCTGCGCACCTGACCAGCCTCATCCGGCATTTCATCGATCTCAGAGACGGGGTGCACGGAGCCGCCGTGAGTCGCCGTGACAAAGAAGCGCGTTTCGCAGAAGAGGTCGACTTGTTATCTCCTGTCGCACGTCAGGCGCTGACCGAGGTGAATACCTACCTGCTCCTCGATTCGGGAGCGCTCAATGAGACGGGTCTTCAGCGCTCAGCGGACGGCGGGCTCAGCGCAGCGTGGGAAGTCAGCTGGCCCGAGCAGCGCGCAGCGAGTATGCCTCCGATGATGCTTCATGCATATTTCGGCATCGCGTTTCACCATCCACACCTGCGAGGAGGAACGGTCGGGGACTGGCCGCTCAATGTGTTCACTATTCGGGAGGCCACCGATCAGCTTGAAATCCTCCGCGCCATCGCCATCAGCGACCTGCACAACCTGGTGTTCCAGGCCGATTACCGGATCATTCCCGCAATCATGAGAACTTCGACCGAGCCGCCGCGCTCGGCATGACTTTGTCGGTCCGGGTGGGTGGCTCCTGAGGTGGATCTCCGGGCGCCGAGGCTGAACCCTTTCGTAGATTTGCTGCCGGTGCCGCCTCGACGCGTTGTCAAGACAGCGACCCGGCTGACAATCCGTTTGCAAACAGTCAATCACCGCTTCCATCGCGATCTCCCGCCGTCACGCGTGTGGGCCTACGAAGGCCAGATTCCGGGACCAACAATCGAGGTCGATCGCGGAACTGAACTCGAAGTGCGATGGGAGAATCGTCTCTCGGGCCCGCTGCCAGTCGTCGTCACCCGAGCTCCCGTCCATGCCGCGGGCGGGATTCCAGTTCAGTGCCTCCCAGGCCGTAGCGGCGGGGCGGTCGATCCGAACGTAGCAGCTCTCGGTGGATACGCGGTGGTGCACCTACACGGGGCGCTGACTCAGGCGACGAGCGACGGCTGGACTGAGAATTTGATCGCGCCGGGCCAGTGGACGCTCGACACGTATCAGAACGATCAGCGTGGTGCGCTGCTCTGGTACCACGACCATGTCATGGGTATCACGCGGTTCGACCTCTATGCCGGCCTCGCAGGTCTGTGGATGGTGCGCGACGCCCGCGAGCGCGAGCTGCAGCTGCCCGAGGGCCCGCCATACGAGTTGCCAATCATGCTCGCGGACCGAAACTTTGATACGGCCCCAGACGGCAGCCTTACCGGCCAGCTGCTTCACAAGACCGACCCCGATGTGATGGAGTGCTTCAGCCCCTTCACCACCGTCAACGGCGTGATCTGGCCTCGAGTTGAGGTCGAACCCACCACGTACCGCTTCCGCGTTTTGAACGGATCGAACGCTAGGACCTATCGTCTGGTACTCACCCGCGAAGGCCAACCTGACCACGAGCGCATCATCCAGATTGGCAGCGACGGAGGGCTTCTGGTCGGGCCAGCGCCAATCCCGGTCCAGGGGCTGGTCCTGGCATCGGCCGAACGAGCTGACATCCTGATTGACTTCTCTGATCTTGCTGCTGGAACCGAGCTCACTCTTTGGAACAACGCGCCGTCCCCCTTCAACGGAGCCTTCGCCGACCCTTCCACAGCGGGTGCTGCCGACCTGGATGGTCTCCTGCCGTACCCGGAGGTGCTCCGCTTTCGCGTGATCGCCGGGGGCCGCGTTACTCCGACGCCACCAGCGGTGCTCGCCACTGACTTCCAGCGCGCGGATCGGAAGCAGCTCGAGGGTTGTTTGGTGCGCGCCATCGCGTTGGTGGAGCGGGAGAGCAATCGCGAGGGAGAACCCTCGATGCTCACGATGCGTGAGCTGACTGAAAGCGCTGTGAGCGACGAACCGGTGATTACGCTAGTCGAACCTGGCGTCGATCAGACCGAACAGATCAGCCACTGGCGCACCGTCGCCACACGATTCGAGGACAAAACCAATTTCTTCCCGATGATGGGCCGTGCGGAGATCTGGCGCCTCATCAACTTGACCGGCGACACGCATCCGATCCACGTGCATCTCGACGCCTTTCAGATCATCAACCGGCAACCAGCCGCGGTAGAGGTGCCGGATGGGGGCATCACCGACACAACGACAGCTGCATCTGTGCGGATCGGCCTGAAGGTCGACGACGGCATCCCTCACGCTCTCGATGCAAATGAACTCGGCCTTAAGGACACCGTTCGAGTCAACGCGAATGAGGTCGTCGATATTCTCGTGCGCTTCGAAACCTTCGCGGGACGATTCATGTACCACTGCCACATCCTCGAACATGAAGACCGCGACATGATGCGGCCGTTCGTCGTGATGCCCCCCGAGCTGATGCCGTTCATGTGAACAAGGAGTAGACGGCAAGAGAACCACCAGCCCATCGACGCGTTTATGCGCCGTCGAGGAAGGGGATGACGACCTGCGAAAGCATCGGGCTAAGGTTGATGTCATAGTGCGTCAGCCCCGGCAGGACCGCGAGGCGGTGGCGCGTCATCCCCGAGCGGTCCCAGTTGGCGTCACGCTTTCCGCCCCCCAGTAGGC
>DATHDR010000222.1:0-2367 GCA_035318965.1 Verrucomicrobiia bacterium
CCGCGCGCGCGATACACAAGCAGATCGCGTCTGCCATCGACATCATCGTCCAGGTCGAGCGGCTGCGCGGCGGGGCCCGCAAGATCGTGGGCATCGCCGAAACGATCGGACTGTCGAATGGCGAAACCCAGGTCGTAGAGCTGTTTCAGTTCCGGCAAACCGGCGTGGACAGCGAGGGCAACGCGAAGGGCTTTCACACCGCCACAGGCACGAGCTCCATCCATGTCGAGCACTTCACCGAGAGCGGCGAGTCGCTGCCGGCAGCCATCTTCGAGTCCGCCATCCCAGAAGCGGGCGAGGCTTCGAGCTGAGATGGGCACGACCATGATCCTGGCGACCCTGGCGGCCTTTGGAGTCTTGCTGGCAGGCTTCGCGGTTGCGCTGCCCGCGGCCCAGCGGGCTTCGAACCAGCGCGGAGGCGCCGGCCTGAAGAGTTGGGAGTCTCCATCGCTCCGCGCTCGGATTTACTCTCCTTTCGAGGCCCTGGCGAATCGTGCCAGCCGTCGGAAGCGCTTGAGCAGTGGCCTTAGCCTCGCCGAGCACCTGGCTCGTGCTGACATCAAGTTCCGCACCTCCGAGTTCGCCATGATCCAGGTCGGGTTCCTGGTAGCGGGAGCAGCGATCTCCCTTGTGCGGTTTGGCTTCGGACCACAGTTCGTAGCCGCCGGCGTGGGTGCGTACCTCATACCGATGCGCTACGTCAAATACCGCCAGAACCGGCGACTCAAGGCCTTCAACCGCCAGCTCCCAGACACGCTGAGCTTGCTCTCGAACGCCTTGAAATCGGGCTACTCGCTGCCACAGGCGCTCGACAGCGTGTCACGCACCACCGCGGCACCGATCGCGGACGACCTGTCACGCGCGATCCGAGAGATGAACTTCGGAACCTCGACCGAGCAGGCGTTGACCAAGATGGTCCGGCGTGTCGGCAGCGAGGACCTCGACCTGATCGTCACCGCCATCACCATCCATTCATCGGTCGGAGGCAATCTCGCCCGCATCCTGGAGAGCATCTCGCACACGATCCGCCAGCGAATCCACGTCAAGTCACAGATCTCAGCGCTCACGGCTCAAGCTCGAGCTTCGGGCTGGGTGATCACGCTTCTACCCTTCATCGTGGCCGGGATTCTCTACCTCATCACGCCAGGGTATTTCCGGGTCATGCTCCAGGACCCCGCCGGACAGGCGCTCCTTGTGCTCGCCTTCATATCGATTGTCATCGGCAACGCCTTCGTCAGGCGAATCGTCAATTTCAGGGTCTGAGCGTGGGCACGCTTTACCTCGCAATGGTGCTTGGCTTGATCGCCGCGGGCGGCGTCTTTGCCGCGGTCTGGAGCCTGGTGCCTGCGCGGCCCACCAACGCCGACATAGTGGAGGGCCGGCTGCGCATCTACGAAGCAGGCAAGACGGTTTCGCTGTACGACATGGAGCTGCAGCAGCCGTTCGGGCAGCGCGTCATCCGGCCCTTGATCCAGCGCCTTGGACGGTTGCTCGAGCAGACGATGCCCGAAAAGGCACGCCAGGCGGTCAACCTCAAGCTGCAGCTCGCCGGTCGACCCAACGGCATGAGCAGCGGCGACTTCTTTGCAGTGCGCTACGTCTTGACGGGACTCCTCTGCCTGTTGGGCATCGGAATCGGTGTCATCGCACAGCGCTCGGTGGTGATCGCTCTCGGCGCGGCGGTTGGGGCGACGATCGGCCTGTACCTGCCGATGATCTGGCTCCGACGTCGCATCTCGCGGCGGAAGACTGATATGCGAGCAGACCTCCCGGACGTGATCGACGTCCTGGTCGTCTGCGTTGAAGCTGGGCTCACGTTCGACGCGGCCCTCGAGAAGGTTGTCGAGAAGTACGACCACGCTCTCTCGGAAGAGTTCGGACAGGTCTTGCAAGAGAGCCGGCTGGGCAGGCCGCGCCTCGAGGCGCTGTACGAGATGGGCCAGCGCACGGGCGTTGAGGAGCTCAACAACTTCATACAGGCGGTCATCCAGTCGGAGCAGCTCGGCTCTGGCATCGTCCGCCTCTTGCGCGTTCAGTCCGACGAGATCAGGCAAAAGCGGCTGCTGACTGCCCAGGAGAGAGGTGCGAAGGCGTCCCTGAAGATGCTCCTCCCGATGATCGGGTGCATCTTTCCAACCTTGTGGATCATCCTGCTGGGCCCAGCCGCGCTCCTGGCCGTCAAAGCGTTCAGGGGGTAGCGCGGTGGCCAAGGGGCGCCAACGCGGCCAATCCACAGTTGAATTCGGCGCGTCGGCCATCGTCCTCATCTTGCTTCTGCTCGGCCTGGTCGACTTCGGTCGCGCCTTTTACTTTGGGGTCGGCATGAGAGGTGCGACGCGCGAGGGTGCGCGCCAGGCGATCTGGTTC
>DATHDR010000223.1:0-6849 GCA_035318965.1 Verrucomicrobiia bacterium
GGGACTGGGCAAGGCGGCGTGCATGCGCACCTTCACGCTTGCCGATCCGCCTCGCTTAATCGTCGATTTCTCGACAGCCAGCAGCTAACCTTCCCCGGCGAATGGCAATCCAGCCGCCGCCGGCACCCAACTTCCCACAGCAAGCGCCTTCCCCAACCGCTCCGAAAAAAGGCGGCTGCTTCGGGCGCGGTTGTGGTTTCGGTTGCGGCGGCTGCCTGCTGGTGGTGGTCCTTGCGGTGCTCCTGGCTGGGGGCGGCGGCTACTACTTCTTTGTTGTGCAGGCTCAGGCCGCCGTCTCGGCCCCAGCCGCTCTCGTCATCATCAACGACCCCGTAGAGGTCGATGGCCATCCCGGAATCCGCGGCCAGGCGCTGAACCCGGGCAACACCGTCCGCACCGGTGCCGGAGCGCACGCGGCCATCCAGTTTCCGGATGGTTCGTACGTCCGCATGTCGCCGGACACGTCCGTGACACTGACCGCCGTACAGCTGCAGAAAAACGGCAACCTGCAGTCAGCCTCGCTGGTCCAGAAAGTCGGCCGCACTTTGACGTCGGTTCAACACCTGGCAAGCGGCGCGAGCTTTCAGGTCGGCGGGCATTCCGTCAGCGCGCAGGTGCGAGGCACGGAGTTCGAGATCCTCGTGCGCCCGAACGGCACGAACCTGATCAAAGTCTTCGATGGCACCGTCACCGTGAGAGGCGCAACGACTGTGCAGCTGACTGCCGGACAGCAGATCGACGCGGATGCAAACGGCCGTCTGTCGAACCAGCGGCCGATCCAGGCTGACCCGCAGGACCCATATCCGCTTGCGGCACAATGCGCCCGCACCGTCTCGACCGGCACGACCGCCGGCACGGCGCAGACCTCGACCGGTGACGCCCTCGCGACCGGCCAAACCAGTGAGGTGGACTATGACTCGCCCGGAGGGACGCTCAGCGTCGCCCTCTGCTATCCGGGCAGCTTCATGACGTTGACGATCATCGACCCGAGCGGAGTCGAGCACTCATCTCGACAGGGCTCGCGTCCGGTTGAGGGCCACCTCACCGGGCCGCCGGGAAGGTACCGGGCAATCGTGCGAGCCATCGATGCGCCGGGCGGTGAGCCATACGCCGTGTCGTTTGCAACCAATGCCGGGTGCGCGGCCGGCAACGTGGATACCGGCACGGTGGTCCGCCAGACGCTGAGCAACTCACAGATCGCAAATGCTCTCGCCGAGTCGGGCTCGACCGGCATCACGCTCCAGGTGCAGGGCACGTCTGCCAAATCGGCGCGCATCTTCTACTACTCCAACCTGGGAGGCATGCCCATCTCCTGGACCGTCGTCTTCTACGCGGCCACCCCAAACCTCGGCGCTGTGATCACCCAGGTGACGGTGCGAGGGGTGAACGTCACAACGCAGGTGATCTCGCGGCTCAGCTTACTGGGCGATTCCATCAGCTCGATTCCTTCGGGGTTCATCGTCGACCGCGTCTACTCGTGCAGCGGCCCCGGAGGGGACGGGATGATGGTGATCGAGGGACACCGATAGCCCTAGCGTCGAGCAAGGGACCTGAAAACGGCGCCGTTAAACGATCCGTGAGCTATCTTTCGCGGGCAGCATGAGAAATGTAGCCGCCCAAACGCCACCTCGACGCCGAGGTGGGCGCCGCCTCCTAATCGTCCTGGTGGTCCTGGCTGTGATCGTGAGCGGCGGGATCTTCTGGGTCAACCAGTCTGCGCAGGCGGCAGTCAACGTCTCGGCCACCCTGACCGTGTACCAGCCCACGGCTTCGGTGGCTCACGGCGGTGGCACATACGCGTCAGCCCTTACAGGGGCGCAGGTTCAGGCCGGCGATTCGGTGAAGACCGACACCAAGGGCCGAGCGTCGATCCAGCTGCCGGATGGGACTTTGACTCGCCTGGCGAGTGAGACGGAAATCGCGCTGAACTCCGCCCACTTCACCAAGAGCGGGACCTTGCACGACGCCAAGATCACCGAGAAGATCGGCCGCACTCTCACCAGCGTCCAGCATCTCGTCGCGGGCGCAACATTCCAGGTGGCTGGGCAGTCAGCGGTTGCATCGGTGCGAGGTACCAAGTTCGAAGTCTTCATCAAGGCCGACGGCACCATGACCGTCAAGCTTTTCGACGGCGAGCTCGACTTCGACGGCAAGAACCACGTTCACCTCACCTCCGGTCAACAGGCGACCGCCGACCCGCAAGGGAACATCGGACCGGTCGGCCCGATCCAGCCAGATCCAGACGACCCGTTCGGACCCGCGCTCGCGGCGTCGGCCGCGGTAGCGGCAGGTACGACCCTCGGCACCGAACAGGACTTCATCGGCGCACCGCTGCACAACGGCGAGCAGCAGCAGTACACCTACAGCTACGCAGGCGGTGGATTGATCAAAGCCTCGCTCGGCTATCCGGGCAGCGCGATGCAGCTGAAGGTTCAGGCTCCCGACGGCCAAATCTACACCGGCACCGGGCCGTCCCCCATCCTCGTGATCGTCAACAACGCACCCCCAGGCATCTACAAGCTGTTCGTGATCGGCGTCAGCGGCCTGGGCACGCTCGGCGAGGAACCCTTCCTCGCGGTGGCCGCGATCGAGCAGTGCGTCAGCTCTGACATCGATCAGAACGGAGCTGTACGTCGCGGTTACGCGGCGCAGGACCTCGCGTCATCGGTGCAGGTGTCCGGGCTATCTAATCTGAGAGTGACCATCGCTCCGAGCTCTCCCGCCGGGGCGATCGTCACCAGCACCGGGACTTACAACGGAGTCGGTTGGACTGGTTCGGTTCTGCTGGTCGCCCACAGTGGAGTAATCGACATCATGGCCGTCGGAGGAACGGTGTTCGGAGTCAACGTGCCGGCTCAGCAGATTGTGTCGCAGATCGGCTCGGCGATCGGTCAGGACCCATCGAGCCTCAACCCCGGATTCGTCGTCGACCGGCTGTTTGCCTGCAACAGCGTGGTCATGATCGACGGCCACCACGGGGGCTAGCGCGCTTTCCTAGGCTAGTGAAACCCGAAGATGCGCTGGACAAAGCGCATGGCGAGTGTCAGGCCCGAGCCCTCTAGGAGCCAAGCGACCTCGGCTGCGCCGACCACCAGAACCATGACCGCGCTGAGGCCGATGCTTCCGCGATGCATCACGGGCTGAAGCCAGTGCGCGGCGTCGGTGCGGCTTGCGGGTGAGGTGAGCGCGGACTCCAGGTGGTCGAGCAGCTCGCCGGCGGTGGCGGGGCGGCGGCTCGGGTCGCGATCCATCGCCTGCTGGAGCACCGTGGCAAACACCACCGGCAGGTCGGGGACGACGTCGCGCACGTTCGGCGGCGCCTCATACAGGCGCCGGCTCAGCGTCTCGATCCAGCTCTTCGACGAGAAGGGCCGGCGTCCGGTGACCGCCTCGAAGATGACCGCCGCGAGCGAGTAGACGTCCGCGCGACCATCCACCTCGCGGCCGACCAATCGCTCCGGCGCGACGTAGTCGGGCGCAACCGGACCACCCGCTCCCGGACCCGTGTTGAAGTTCGCAACAGTGCCGAGACCAAACCCGGTCAGCAATGTGCGGCCGTCGTTGGCCAGGAGGATGTTCGCTGGCTTGACGTCGCGATGAACGGTCGCACGCGAGTGCGCGTAGTCCAACGCGCTTGCGATCGGTCGCAACAGAGCGACCACGCCCAATGGTTCGTAGCGCTCACCCGCTTCGAATACCTGGTCTAGGGTTTGACCGGCGACCATCTCGGTGACGAGGTATGGCGCGTCCGCCTCATAAGCGAGCTCGTATAACTTGGGGATCGCCTCGTGCTCGAGCGCTACGTAAGAGCGGAGCTCGAGAAGGAACCTCCGCGAAAAGCTGACATCGCGTGCGACGTTGGCGCCAATGGTCCGCACCGCAACACGGCGCTGCAGGCGCGGGTGCTCTGCCTCGTACACAGACCCAAGGCTGTCGGTCTCGATCTCGCGCAGCACACGATAGCCGCCGACATGGTGATGACCGTTACTTGCAGCCTTCGGTGCGGAGCCGTTCTCGTGCGGGCTTTCCTGTCCCACGAAACCTGAACTTTAGGCCAGAGGACCCGGATAAGGTGCTCCCTAGGTGTCGGCGAGAGGATTTGAACCTCCACGCCCTTTCGGGCACCAGCTCCTAAGGCTGGCGCGTCTGCCATTCCGCCACGCCGACTTACCGACGCAAAACGATAGGTCGAAAGGGTGAGTGGTGCGTCCGGGAAAGCGCTGGCCAATCCATCGGCCTGGTCGGCCGGGCTTCGCTGATGCCGCCCGGGCCGCGTCTTGGCCAGCTGTTTCCCAGACACACCACTCGGCTAGAAGTTCTCGATCTTCACCCGCTCGATCTCGTCCGCAGTCGAGAAACCGAAGATCTGCGAGAGGAAGAACAGCTCTCCTTCGATCGAGCGCCGGATGTTCTCTTTCTTGCGAAATCCATGCTGCTCGCCCTCGAATGCAACGTACGCGTATGGCAGCTTCTTCTTCTGGCACACGGCCACGAACTCCTCCGCCTGGCTCGGAGGCACGATCTTGTCTTCGAGGCCCTGGAAAAGGATGACAGGGAGTTTGAGGTTGTCCGCAAAGTACACCGCGGACCGGTCCCTGTACAGGTCGGCGCGCTCCGGGTACGGACCTACGAGCGTGTCGCAGTAGTGGGCCTCGAACTTGTGCGTCTCCTTGATGAACAGCTCGAGGTCTCCGATGCCGTAGTGGCTGGCTCCAGCGTCATAGAAATCGCGTTTGGTCAGCGAGAGCAGAACTGTGTATCCGCCCGCAGATCCACCGGTGATCGATACACGATTGCCATCGGCCTCACCCTGCTCGACGAGAAACCGCGCCGCGTTGATGCAATCGTCCACGTCGACAACTCCCCAGCTGCCGTTCAGGCGCGTGCGATACGCACGACCGTACCCGGACGATCCGCCGTAGTTCACATCGACGACGGCGAAACCGCGACTTGTCCAGTAGTAATACTCAAAGGTGTAGGTCGGGCCGGCGGAACCTGTCGGCCCTCCATGGCATCGCACCATGAGCGGCGGCCTCTCGCCCGGCGGGGCTTCGAAGCCCCCGTTCTTGGGCGGGTAGTAGAACGCGTGGGCCGTCAAGCCCCCTTCAGTCGGAAACTCGATCGGTTTCGGGAGGCTGATGTTGGCGGGGTCGAGGTGCGCGGGGTTGGCTATTTTCACGACTTCCTGTGCACCGCTCTCCAGGTCGATCGTCAGCACCCTCTCGGCCAGCGTCGGAGATGCGGCGAACAGCGCCACCTTTCGGCCATTGGTCTGAACGTTGCTGAGGCCCGAGTAGAGCAGCTCCACCTGCCGCATCGTGCCGTTGCTCAGGTCGATGCGCCCAAGCTTCGTGCCCCCAGGTTCCGAGTACACGGACACGATCTCGTCCGGTCCGGCAAATGCATAAAACCGCATTCCGAAAACCCATTGCGGAGCGCCGAATTCGGCAGCGCGCGAGCAGATCGGCTCGTCGCCCTCACCCCTGGCCCGATAGAGGTTCCACCAGTCGCTGCGGTCCGAGATGAAGTACAGCTCACCGGCCGGCGACCACTCGGGCTGCAGAATGGACTCACTGATTCCACCGGCGATTTTGCGCGACGACATGACGTGCCCGCTGCGATCGAGCTCGCCAACCCACAGCTCGCTGCCGTCCCACGGCATGTTGGGGTGATTCCAGGTCGTCCAGGCGATCCGCTGTCCGTCCGCGCTGAGCTTTGGTGACGAATAGAAGTCGTTTCCCGCAGCGACAGTGAACGCATCGTCGTCACCCTCGAAGGCAAGAGACACGATCGAGTTGACGGGCTCACGTGCCCCCGTTGTGTGATCTTCGCGCACCGTGTACAGGCGACCTCGGCCGGGATCGACAACCATGTCGGCGTGACGCACATCAGCTGCCGCTGTGATCGGTCGTGGCGCCTCATCACCGTCCTGCCTGTAGAGGCGCTGGTCGGCGAAATTGGTGAACCACACCGTCCCGCCGGCCACCGCGAAGTGGCCGCCGCCATATTCATGGACACGCGAGCGGGCGTTGAAGCCGGACGGAGTCACGTCGGCGACCTCACCGCTGGCGGCTCGCCTGCAGACGACGATGCGTCCTGCCTCGTCCGGGCGAAGCTCCGACCAGTAAAGGTCGTCGCCATCCCACCTGACCATCTGGTTGCGCATCTGCACCGTGCCCTTGAGCAGGAGGTCGATCGTGATGGGCGAAGCCCACGAGCCGTAGGGTGCGACCTTGCGGCCGCTCAAGACTGCATTCGTCTGACGATCAGCGCGTCGCCCTGTCCGCCGCCGCCACACAGTGCTGCGGCGCCGGTGCGCAGTCCGCGTCGCTTGAGCTCGTAAGCGACGGTGAGGACCAGCCGCGCCCCGCTCGCTCCGATGGGATGCCCCAGCGCGACCGCGCCCCCGTTGACGTTCACGCGCTCCTCGTCCAGCTTGAGCATGCGGCTCGCATTGAGCGCGACCGCAGCGAACGCCTCGTTGATCTCCACCAGGTCGACGTCGGTCACCTCGAGCCCGGCCTTCTTCAAGGCATTGCTCAGAGCGAGGGCAGGCACCGTGTGCAGCCAGGAGTAGCGGTCCGCGCTCATTCCGTGAGCCACGATCTCCGCCAGAGGCGCGACGCCGGACCTGCGTGCGCGCTCGGACGACATCACGACCACGGCCGCAGCGCCGTCTGAGATCTGCGATGCATTGCCGGCGGTGATCGTGCCGTCCTTCTTGAAGGCAGGTGCGAGCCGGGCGAGCGCCTCAACCGTGGTCCCCGGGCGCACGCCTTCGTCGCGCCCAACCTTGAGCGGATCGCCGCGCTGTTGACGCACCTCGACCGGGACCACCTCTTCCGCGAG
>DATHDR010000224.1:0-3854 GCA_035318965.1 Verrucomicrobiia bacterium
CGCCACCCGCATGTACTTTCCGGACGAATTGGCCGCGAACGCGAGCGATCGAACCCTCAACCTCGTCGATCCGGCTCGTCGCCATATGCTGATCGCGCACCCGGACGGATCACTGCTGCGTTTCGACATCCGGCTGCAGGGAGAATCGGAGACGGTGTTCTTCGCTCTATGACTAAACCGGTGCGAGCCGAGGTCGTCGGAAGCCTCCTGCGACCAGGCGACCTGGTCGCAGCCCGAAAACAGTTGGACTCAGGCGATCTGGCGCCCGCAGGGTTCAAAGCAGTCGAGGATGCAGCGGTCCGTGCCGCGATCGAGCTTCAGCAAGATGCCGGCATCGACGTTGTCACGGATGGCGAGCTCCGTCGCTACGCCTTCTACGGCCACCTCATTGACTCCTTCGAGGGATTCGACCGCGAGGGCGGCTGGGCAATTCCCTTCAGAGATGAGCGGGGAGAGCAGCTGATCCTGAAGCGCCCGGTAGTCGTGAATCGGATGCGCTGGAAGCGAAGCATGTGCAGCGAAGAGTGGACGTTTCTTCGGTCCACGGCCGTACGCACCGGCAAGGTGACCATGCTCAGCGCCCAGCAGGCTGCCGCCTATTACGACCCGGAAAAGTCGAGCGGCGCCTACCCGACCCGCGACGATTACCTGGGCGACATAGTCGACTTCTCCCGGCGGGAGGTGGAGGAGCTGGTTCGCCTCGGCTGCACCTACATCCAGATCGACGCACCGCAGTATGGGGCTCTCCTCGACCCGACGATTCGCGAAGGCTACCGGCAGCGCGGGAGCGACCCAGAGGAGTTGATCGACCGCTGCATCGAGCTGGACAACGCGATCATCAAGGGCCATCCCGGTGTGACCTTTGGGCTCCACGTCTGCCGTGGCAACAACCAGAGCAAGTTCTATGCCGAAGGTGACTACGAGCCGATCTCGCGCATCTTCCAGAAGACGCTTTTCAACCGGTTCCTGCTCGAGTACGACGACAGCCGCTCGGGAGGCTTCGCGCCGCTCGCGCACCTACCTGAAGACCGAGTCGCCGTCCTCGGCCTGGTGACGACCAAGAAACCGGAGCTTGAAACCGAGGCGGAGCTGCACAACCGAATCGAGGAGGCCTCCCGATATGTCCCACTCGAGCGATTGGCCCTGAGCCCTCAGTGTGGGTTCGCTTCGACCATGGAGGGCAACCGAATCAGTTACGAACAACAGCGAAGCAAGCTCGAGCTCGTGGGACGGGTCGCACATTCGGTGTGGGGCCAAGCTTAGGTTCCAAACGCGACTACGGGCGCCGAAATTCTCTTAAGGAAAGCTGCTACTCTGCCGTGAAATCGGCGGGTGCCGCATGGGAATTGGAGACCGTTTGCCTCGGCGTGGTGTTCGACACGTATGCGAAAAGGGGGATTTCAATGAGACGGCTGGCCATTGCAATTGGGTTGGCGACTCTGACGACTCTCGTCAGCACGGTGCCGGCGTTAGCCGCCGGTTGGAGTTCGTCGATATCGGTCACGAACCAGGTCGCCAGCTCACCAGCCACGGGCGGCGGATATCCCGTCCCTGCTGGCGCCACGGCGCCCCATCTGGGTACGTGCCGAATGGGGGACTATAACTCCAACCACTCCGAATCCTGGCTCGCTGTCAAGCCCGGAACCGAAGACCTCGTCGGCTCTTCCAAGTTCTTCTTCGAGAAGTACTCGACGTTCTACAACTTCCATCTGGGCGCTTACACCATGCCTGGTGGCACGCCGTCATCCAACGCCCAGGTCACCGGTTACGATTGCGTCTCGACCGGCTCGCAGGACAGCCCTCCGAGCTGGACGAATAACACCGACCCCAACGTCGACTTCGACACCCGGGGTCGCGTGTTCCAGGCAACCTTGCCGTTCAACGCGTACTGGGTGAACCTGCACCCGAACGGCGCGATCGGCGTCGTCTACAGCGACGACCTTGGACGCACCTGGACGGTTGGCAACAAGGGCAACTACCTGAGCCTGCTGCCCAACTCGACGAGCTTGAGCCTCGGTGACGTCGTGGACAAGCAGTGGATCGCCGTGAACCACGTGGGCGGCCCCTTTAGGGACCACGTCTACGTGATGTGGGCCGTATTCAACGGCGTCAACACCGTCGAGGTCTTCTTTTCCAAATCGATCGACCACGGCCTCACCTTCTCGCCGGCGAAGCGCATCACGCCTCCAAGCCAGGTCGGTCCCGCGGTCACGTACGTCTACCCTTCGATCGACCACGACGGTAATTTGTTCGCCTCCGTTGCGAGCTTTAAAGCTTCCGGGTCGTCGGACGCCGAGCTCTGGGTCACCCGGTCCATCGATGACGGCAACACCTTTACCTGGTACGACACCGGCCAGCGCGCGCACGGCACCCCCGGGCCTGACCTGCCGAACACGACGTTCCGTGATGGCATCCTCGAGAACTTCGCGGCCAGCCCGACGTACGCCAACCACGTGTACCTGACGTACGAGGACTGGGACGGCACGCAGATGGATGTCAAGTTCACGCAGTCGACGAACGGCGGACAAACGTGGTCGGCGCCTTTCGTGGTCAACGACGCAGCGAACTCGGCGACAACCGATCAGTTCCAGCCTTCGGTGGCCGCCGGCCCCGGCGGAGCGGTAGCGGTGGCGTTCTATGACCGCAGAATGGCTTGTCCCGCGGATAAGAGCATCAGGCAGGAGGACGTGGGGCGATCGAACTTCTGCATCGACGTTTCGGTGCAGGCATTCAAGGACAGCGGCTCTGGCGCGACCTCGGTCGGCTCGAACATTCGCGCCTCAAAATACACGTGGGATCCCATGGAACCGGCACAGCACGTCGGTGGCCTTGGCCAGATACCGTGCGCGTCGCATAGCGACCCTTGTCTTGTGCGCGCGTTCATCGGCGACTACTTCGGTCTCGCGATCTCCGATGGAAACATCTATACGTTGAGCGTGTCGACTCACTACCCCTCGAACGTGAAAGCCGACGAAGACGGGAAGGTGTATTACCAGCAGCAGGTCCTGGCCACCATCTCGCGATCGGCGATCGCCTCGGGATACTGATATCCGCGCAGGGCGGCCCCTCCGAGCCGCCCTGCGTGAGCTATTGCAGACAAGTCCCTCCGCCGTTAGCTCAGCGGCATGCCGAACCTCTCGGCGGAAGCAACCTCCGCGAGCGGCTTGCGCCTCTTCCTGCCCTTTCCGAGCGCCCGCTTGGGATAACCAAAGGGAACGACGGCCAGCACGTCATAGGAAGTGGGCAGCCCGACATGCTTGCGCACGGATTCCATTCCAACCCAGCCTGCCCAGTTCGAGCCGACGCCCTCGCCCCACGCGGTGAGGACCATCGACTGAATGGCACGGCTCGCGTCCGAGACTCCAAAGGGCCACGATTTGTCATAAGCGACCACGACAGCCGCGGCTGCGGTCGCGATGTACGGCCCATGCTCGACAAGAGCACCAAGCTCGCGAAGTTCCTCCCGCTTGCGCACAAGGATGAAGTGCCAGGCCTGCCTGTTTGCCGCTCCAGCCGTGAGGCGGGCGGCCTCGACGACGCGCAGCATCAACTCATCCGGTACCGGCTTGTCCTGGTACTCGCGAACCGCCAAGACAGTCCGCACCACCTCGAACACAGGATTTGGCATGGTTGGAACCTCCTTAGCGGCTGCCCGCTGTTGTCGATGCCCGGCCGGGGGCGGTCGATACCGCTCCGTCGGAGTGGGCGAACGCCAGGTACTCATGGACGGAGCGCACCGCCGCCGACCCTTCGCCTACTGCGGCCGCGACTCGCTTCGTCGAGCCGGCCCGTACGTCGCCAACGGCAAACAATCCGGGATGGCTCGTCTCAACCGGGAGCGGCAAGCGGCCGAG
>DATHDR010000225.1:0-3417 GCA_035318965.1 Verrucomicrobiia bacterium
TCTCCGTTGAGCAGCTTTGGCAGCAACCTCACGATCATCGCGCGATTCGACTCGGCTACTTGTTCGTAGATGGACTCGCAGCTGTCGTAAGGGGTGATCGCGATTCTCGTCATGTCGATCACATCACCTCCGTCGACGGCGTCGCCGAGCCACTGCAAGGTGTTCCCGGTCTCTCGCTCTCCCCGGATGAGAGCCCAATTGACCGGCGCTCTGCCCCGGTTGTGCGGAAGCAATGAGGCGTGCGCGCCGATGAGCCCTTGCGGGATCAGCCCTCGCGCGGAGGGTCCTACGATCCGAGTCCAGCCGATGACGAAGGCCAGGTCGAGCGAGAGCTCGGCCAGCGTTCTGAGCCCCGGTTCGGCGTTCAGGTCGTCAACCTCGAAAACCGGAAGCCCGAACTCCCGGCCGATCGTCGAGTAGTCCGCAGCTCCGCTGAGCCCAGCCGCGGCAGCGCGGCTGAGTGTGACAATTGCCACGATCGGGAAGCCGCGCTCGAGCACGGCGCGGAGCGCTGGGACCCCTTCGACATGAGACCCAATCCAACCGATCCTCATGCAGAGGCCTTTTTGCCCGATGAGGTGATCATCTCGGTGCCGCTCCAAGGCTCACGGCGAGCACAAACGCCACCACCCCCAACAAGCCGGCGCCCCAGCATACGGCTGCGATGAGCCGGCGGATGGCAGCCCGCCGCCGACGCTGATGGTGCTGGCGCAGCCTGAGCTCCAGCGGCAGGATGCTGTCCCCCGGCGCACCGGCCGCTGCGCTGCGGGCTTTTGGCAGCTCAACCCCCCCTCCCGTCCGACCTTGGTCGATTTCCATCGTGTCTCCGCGCCTAGTTCAGGACGGCAAACGGCCGCAGGCGGGCCACTGGCCGGACGAGGTGATGGCTGACCATGATTCGCACACCTTCGTTGACCCCGTTGTCGTCAAGATGCGGAACGACAACGGCTGAGGTGTCCTTATAGCCAAATCTGAGCGTCGTGTGCCCTTGAGGATCTCGAGCCGATAGGCCTCTCTTTTCGAAGTCGGTGATGATGCTGCCGGTCCCATGTGACGCCGAGAAAAGGGATTGATCGGCTCCCTCCGCGGCCACACATAGATACGACGAGGTGCGGTTGGTACCCGGCACCAGAAGCGGCATCCCGGTCTCGGCGAAGGCGGGATGCCCACGCATCCTCGACGCCGGAAATGCCCGCGCGCTGTTGTGTCGGTGCACTATCGCAGGCTCGCCGCCAATCTCCTCGTCATAGATGGTGTTGTGGGGGGAGTCGACGACCAGCTTCATGCTTGCGCCAAAAGACTTCCGGGCGAGGGCTCGCAGGGTTGAGTAGGTCGCCTGTCGGTAGGCAAAGCCGTAATTCATCGCGACCGCGTTGGCCAGCATCAACCGGTTTCCCTCATCGCTGTCCCGAGGAACCGGGGGGCAGCCGCCTGAGAAGTACAGGCTGATGCGTTCTCGAAGCTGTCGCGGCGATCGCACCGTGCCCAGCTGGTAGAGGGGTTTCTGCACCGCCATCACAGCCCGCAGTGCACGAGAACCGGCGAGGCGGCGGCCGAAGCGGGCGCCCATCTGGATGTTGAGCACACCGTCTCCGCCGTGGTACTGGAGCGTGATCTGTCCGAGCCGCACGCCAAGCTTGTCCGCGGCTTCAGGGTCGAACACCTCCTCGACCTTTTGCAGCTCGATGAAGTGAGTGCTCGGACCCACAGTTCCGAATCGAATCCGTGACAGTTGGGTCGCCATCCACGACAGCTCGCTCCGCACCCTTGATTTGCCGCCATAGGGCTCCACGGAGATGCGTCCGCCCTCTTCGATGCGATCGAGCTCCGCTGGGTCGAGGTCGTAGCGGTCGACAGCAAAGCCGGCACCTTCGACCGCACAGCGAATGACCTCGCTTGCCGTCAACACCGTCTTGTAGTTGGGCGGGTATGGATAGCTGGCCCGAATGTGGTCGTAAAAATGGCGAATGGCCGTCTCGTGAGGCTTGTCGACGTCCAAGGCAACCAGCGCCATGCCGCAGTTCAGCGCGGCGCTGGTGAAGATCGGCCGGATCGTCTCTCTCGTCGCCACGGCAATGCTCGATGGCATCTCCATGAGGCGCTTGTGGTAGAAGTCGGGCAGCACCGCGGGTGGTGCAGCAAGGTCGGCGTCCTTTATGCCCTGGTTCAGCAAGGCCAGCGAATCGAGCCGAACCGGGTGGTCATCGCTATCGAAGATCCGTGGCTGAAAGTTCCACGGCGTGCTCAGATCGGCGGGCCGGTTGTAAGTGCGTGTGACCGCGTCGCTGCTCACGCGATCGCCTCCATCTGGCTGAGAAGCTCGGCGAGCCTGACGCCGGGGTGGCGTGGCAAAACGATCTCCACCGAGGGCAGCTGAGACGCCAGATAGCTGGCGATCGCCTCGACCGCGGCATGTGACGGTCCAAGCTCCGTCCCGGCGGTTAGAGTCGCCGCGAACCCCCAGAAGCGACGGAGCTCGCCGGCCATGTACGTGCCGGTGATCAGTGACCGCGCGACGCTTGCTGCGTTGCCCGCGCGCACTTGTGCGCCGTCGTCCAGGCCACGCCGAAGGACGACCACGAGGTCGGGGTCCAGGGCTGAGACGCGGCCTCGCATTGGCTGCTCGGCACGGCCATGAGGCATCGAGCGTCCCGAGCCGCCCTCGATCCTCAACGGTTCGACCATGCCCCACGCGGTCGTGCCGTCGCTGACGCAGATGTTGTCGCCGATGGCGCGGCCGCCGGCAGCCAGCTCCTGAGTCAGCAGCGTCGACTTGCCGACCCCTCCAGGACCCGCGAGGAGCGGCTGCATGTCGCCGGCAGTGCAGACGGATGCGTGCAGAGGTGCTCGTCCGCGCAGGCTTGCACGCCACAGGACCGGGTACTGCAGCAGTACCGAACGCGCCAGCAGTATGAATCGAGACCTCAGCAATCGCGCCGCCGCCTGACCACTTATTGGTGGGCGCCAGCGAAACGTGAACTCCGCATGGTCGGGCGTGCCACGTAGATGCAGGTCGAAGCCGGACGAGCAGGCGTCCTCGATCACAACCTCGTGCTGATGCGTCCAGGCCCCACGCGTCAGGGGTTCCCACGCGGACGTATGAAAGGGCCGGTTGGTCGACTCGACGTTCACCGCTAAGGTGGCTGCCCTTAGGTCCCGGTTGTGATGGTCGGTCGCGATCGCATCGTCGATCAGCTCGTCGACCCAAGGGATCGCGCACGTAATCTGAAGGCGCTCGCCGCAGGTCTCCAGTAAGAGGTTCATTTCTACGCGACGAGCCTCAGCGCCTTGCGGACAGTGCGCGTCGAGCTCGTCAGAGCCAGCTCGTACGTTTCAGCGAGGTCGCGGCCGAGAACCTTTGGGTCGAAGCGGTCACCTAGTTGCGCGCGTGCAGCCAGCGACATCCTGGACCCTTCT
>DATHDR010000226.1:0-2025 GCA_035318965.1 Verrucomicrobiia bacterium
CAGGATATTGCAGCGACCCTGGTGTTGGCGGCCGGGGACAGCGGTGACCGACTTCGCTCCGAGGCGTCCTTCTCAATGCTGTGCGGCGCCTCGCCGATTCCGGCCTCCTCCGGCATGGTTCAGCGTCACCGGCTCAATCGCGGCGGCGACCGCCAGGCCAATGCGGCGTTGCATCAAATCGTGGTCGTCAGGCTGCGATACAACGAGGCCACCAGGGCCTACTTTGCGAAGCGCAAGGCCGACGGCAAATCCAAGAAGGAGATCTTCCGCTGCCTCAAGAGATACATCGCGCGGGAGGTCTACCGAACCTTGGTCGACCCGCGCGAAGAGGCCGGCCGCAGCGCCGCCTGAACACCCTCAAATTGCCCTTTGACATCTATAGGAGGATCGAATTTGGCGGAGGGGCAGGGATTTGAACCCTGGATGGGCTTGCACCCATAACAGTTTTCAAGACTGTCGCCATCAACCGGACTCGGCCACCCCTCCGCGAGGCATGACGGATTTTAGGAGTCAGCGCGCTCCGATCAGTTCTACCCCGCCCATGTAGGGCTTCAGCACCTCGGGCACGGAGATCATGCCGTCGGCCCGCTGGTATGTCTCCATGATCGCGTCGATCGTGCGCGGCAGGGCGAGCCCGCTGCCGTTGATCGTGTGCGCAAACTTTGGCGGAGCTGCCTTTGCGGGGCGGTAGCGGATGTTGGCGCGCATGGCCTGGAAATCGTTGAACACTGAGCACGAAGACACTTCCAGGTAGCGATCCAGCCCGGGACACCACGCTTCCAGGTCGTACTTCTTGTACTGGGCGAAGCCCATATCGCCGGTGCACATCGAGAGCACGTGGTACTGCAATCCCAACCGCTGAAGGATGTCCTCGGCGTCCGCGACTAGCTTCTCGAACTCGTCCAGCGACGTTTCTGCCGTGGTCACCTTGACCAACTCGACTTTCGAGAACTGATGCATGCGGATGAACCCACGCGTGTCCTTACCGGCCGCGCCGGCTTCGGTGCGCCATGACGGCGCGTACGCGACGTATTTCAGCGGTAGGCGGTCGCCTTCGAGAATCTCCTCGCGGTGAAAATTCGTGACAGGCACCTCGGCGGTCGGAATGAGCCACAGGTCTTTGTCTTCGACCTTGAAGGCCTGGTCCGCAAACTTCGGCAGGTTGGCGGTTCCCACCATCGACGCACTGTTGACGAGCATCGGGGACCACACCTCGGTGTATCCGTGCTCGCGCGTGTGGACATCGAGCATGAACTGGACGAGCGCCCGCTCCAGGCGCGCGCCATCGCCAAGGAGAAAGGCAAACCGCGATCCCGTCACCCGAGCCGCCCGCTCGAAGTCCATGATCCCGAGCGACTCGCCGAGGTCGTAGTGAGTCCGAGGTGTGAACCCAAGCTCTGGCTTGCTTCCCCACTCCCTCTCGACGACGTTGTCGGCCTCGGTCTTGCCGATCGGCACCGACTCGTGGAAGAGGTTCGGGACCCGCAGCAGCAGGTCGTCCAGTTCGCGCTTCACCGCCTCGGCCTGCGCCAGCTCTTCTTTCGCCTGGTCGGCCATCCCGCGCAGGCGGTCCTTCAAGGCTTCGTCGCGATTCTTCGCGAACTCTTTGGACAGGCGGTTCTGTTCGGCCTTGATCGTCTCCGCCTTGTGCAGATGCTCGCGCCAGAGCTCGTCCAGCTTCAGGATCTCGTCGACCGGCGCCGATTCTCCTTTCAGCTCCGCGGCTCGCCGCACCCGCTCCGGATCGCGGCGAATGAGCTCAAGCGGCAGCACTAAGACTCGGCCTTCATGACCGGGAACAGGATCACGTCACGCACAGAAGGTTGGTCGGTGAGCAGCATCACCAGCCGATCGATGCCGACACCGAGCCCTCCGCACGGAGGCAATCCATATTCCACCGCGCGAAGAAAGTCCTCATCCATCGGATGCGCTTCAACATTGCCTGCGGCCCGCAGCGAGGCTTGTGCGTCAAATCGCGCGCGCTGGTCGATGGGATCGGTCAGTTCGGTGAAAGCATTCGCGTAC
>DATHDR010000227.1:0-4607 GCA_035318965.1 Verrucomicrobiia bacterium
GCCGGCGGGGGTAGGCAATTGCTTTTGCGCCGACCTGGTCGCCCGCGAAAAGGACGACGAGCACGAACGAGATGACCACGACGCCCGCGGCCGCATATAGGTAGATCGCGAGGGAGATCGGGAGGTCGTAGCGCTGCCCGAAGCCGTGAAGAAGAATCCCGGCCGCCGGGATCATGGGGAAACGACCAACGTGCCGAGCCCTTGACTCGTGCTCTCCCATTCGATGTCGCACGTGCAGGTCTTGTCGGCTTTGAACGTTTGGCTGACCGTCTGGCCGGCCTTCGCCTCGAAGGCGATGTCGTAGGCGTGCAGGTGCACCTCGCCATCCGTATCGCTTTTCAAGTTGATCGTGATGGTGTCGTCTTGATGAGCGTTCAGAGTGGTGGGTGACATTTCTTTTGCGCCGGTGACGGTGACGTCGAACGTTACGTTCTGGCCTCCGCCGCTGCGGTTCGCCAGGATCACGATGCCACCGACGACGATGAACAAAACCAGGATGCCGATAACCACGGCCATGCGCGTGCGACTCATGTCGTCCTCCTAAATCTGTGTGCGCGCGCGTGCGCGCGTGCGATCAGACCGAGCTGAAGCGCAACAAGGAGGGTGGCCCGCGCTTGGCGAGCGAAGCGCCCGCCACGGACCTGAGCACGAGATTGCGGTCGACCTGGCGCAAAGCGGAGGCGACGGCCGCCAAGGACGCAACCGGCGCTGGAACCGCGGCCAGCGCGATGCGAATTTCCAGGACAGCCGAATCAAACCGGGTCAGCAGCCAGCGCAGACCTGCCGCGGCGATGATCGCCACCGGGAGCTGACCCAGGGTTCCCCAGAGCAACAGATTCGCAACTGAGACGCCTGGCGTGCCGCCCACCAGCGCCTCGCCCATCTCCTGCGCGGCGAAGAACAGGAACTGGACCGTGAAGAGCGCGGCAACCAGTCGCAAGTAATGCGGGGCTGAGCCGCGCCGGATCGGTCGGCCGCTGAGAATCCGCGCGAGGCCAACCACGAATAGACCGAGCAACGCAAGCCCCGCCGCCATTCCGAGGCTCGTCCGCACCGCGCCTGGAAAGTAAGCGTGAACGCCCGAGCTCTGGACCTGCTGGGCGGCCGCCCCAAGGCGCACCTGGTACGCGATCAGGTGTCCGGCCTGAGCCCCGAGCAAGCCACATCCGAGAACGATCGAGGCACGCTTGATCGTCACGGCTCTCGATGATAGGGCCGATGGCGAAGGTCGCGGTTAGTGGAAAGACTCCCAGGTTCCGCCTGCGCCCGCAACCCTTGCCGTTCGCCCGCCCGAAGCCTGCAGTGCAAGGGCGACAGACCCCAACAGCTCGGCTCGTTCAACAAAGGCCGCGGCCACGACCTCGACCCGCTCGGCTGCCGCGAACACCGCATGCCGGCGGATCGACTCGCGGATCGGCTCCAGCAGGAGCTCACCGGCCCGACTCAGGAGGCCCCCGACGATCACGCGCTCGGGATTGATGAGATTGCACAGGCCGGCGACAGCGACGCCGATCTCCCGGCCGGCGTCAGAGATCGCGCGCCGGCAACGCGCGTCGCCTCTGGTCGCGAGCTCGATGACCTGTCCCAGGGTGAGGATCTCCGGTTGGCCGCTGGACACCAGGGCGACGATCGCCGGGCCTGACGCCACAGTTTCGAGACAGCCCCGATTGCCGCAATAGCACAGAGCTCCACTTTCATCGAGCGTCGAATGCCCGATCTCGCCCGCAGTTCCGGACGCTCCCCGAAGCAGCTGTCCGTCGATGACGATGCCGGCGCCGATGCCTGTGGCCGCCTTGATGTACGCAAAGTTCGAGCACTCGCGACCGGCGCCCCAGGTCATCTCGGCAAGCGCCCCCAGGTTTGCATCGTTCTCGATCTCGACCGGGATCCCCAGCCGCTGCTGCATCTCCGCACCGATGCGGATTCCCGTCCAGCCCGGGAGGATGGTGGCCGAGCCGGCCGTGCCTCGCCTGTGGTCGACCGGTCCGGGGATGCCGATTCCAGCCGCGATCACCGACTTCCGATCTACGTGGCCTTCTTCCAGCACCTCGTCGACCATGCGCGCGGCGGCGTCAAGGGCCCTCAGCGCGTCGTGGCTGACGTCGAGATCGCATCGGCGCTCAGCCAGCACGTTATGAGCGATATCGGCGACCGCGACCTGCACGTGACTGTGCCCAAAGTCGATGCCAACGACAGTCAAAGGCGAGTCACGCAGCATGAGCTGTACAGCTGGTCGACCGCCTCGAATCTCGTGGGCGCTCGTTTCGACCTCGTGCACGATGCCGGAATCCTTGAGCTCCGCAACCAGGGTGTGGATGGTGGTGCGGGAAAGGCCCGTCACCCGCGCGATGTCAGCCTGGCTGATGCGCCCGCGCTCGCGCAGGACACCCAGGACGCGTTCGCGGTTTCGTTCTCGCAGCCAGCCGAGCGTCCCCTCTCCGTTCTTCGACATACCCGGCATCGGGAATCATCGCCGTCACGCGCGGTTTGTCAAGAGCTTGAACAAATAGTGGGGGCTGCACGATCGCGCTCTTGACAAACTTGTGTGGGTAAGCAATGCTCTCCCCAGCCGGGGGAAACCCAGGCTGCTGAGTGGGACCTGATGCCGGCGCACTCTCGCCCCAAGCCGAAAGGCTCGGGAAGAAGGCAGCAGGAATTCGTATGAGAGGTAAGTGCGCATGAAGCTAGTCAAGCTCGTGCCCGCCTTCATGATCCTGGGGCTCGCCCTCATGGCATGCGGCGGGAGCAGTGGTGGCGGAACAACCGCCGGCAAGAAGATCGCTCTTCTTTTGCCTGAGGCTCAGACCGCCCGTTACGACACCAAGGACATGCCTTATTTCAAGGCCAAGCTGCAAGCTCTGTGCTCGAACTGCGAGCTGATCTACAGCAACGCCAAGCAGGACGCGCCCACGCAGCAGACCCAGGCCGAGGCGGCGATCACCAACGGCGCCAACGTCATCGTGCTCGACCCGGTCGACGGCGCGGCTGCCGCAGCCATCGTTGCCAAGGCGAAGGCCGCGAAGATCCCGGTCATCTCGTATGACCGGCTGATCCTCAACACAGCCGACCTCGACTACTACCTGTCGTTCGACAACGCGGCAGTCGGCGCGCTGCAGGGCAACGCCCTCCTGAGCGCCCTTAGCGGCAAGACCAACCCGCAGATCGTTCAGATCAACGGCGACCCGGCCGACAACAACGCCAAGCTTTTCAAGCAGGGCGCGCACAGCGTGCTGGACGGCAAGGTCAAGTACGGCAAGGAATACGACACACCCGGATGGCTGCCGGCAAACGCGCAGACCGAGATGTCTGGAGCACTGACGGCTCTTGCCAACAAGGTCGACGGAGTCCTGGCGGCCAACGACGGCACCGCCGGTGGCGCCATCGCCGCGATGAAAGCGGCCGGCCTCTCCCCGCTGCCTCCGATCACGGGGCAGGATGCTGAGCTGGCCGCGATCCAGCGGATCCTCGCGGGCGAGCAGACCATGACGGTCTACAAAGCGATCAAGGCCGAGGCCGAGGCTGCTGCGCAGCTGGCCTACGACCTGGCCTTCGGCGTGGCCGTGCCCGCGTCGATGACCAACGGCAAGACCGTGAACAACGGGAAGGCGGACATCAAGTCGGTCCTGCTGACCCCCGTCGCGGTCAACAAGACCAACGTCCAGTCGACCGTCGTCGCAGACGGTTTCTGGACCAAGGCGGACATCTGCACCGCGCAGTACGCCGCAGCCTGCACGGCAGCAGGAATCTCTTAGCGCTACAGTCCTTTTGTGACTGAAACCGGCGGGTGGCCCGAAGGCCACCCGCCAACCGACTCCGAATCCCGACAGCCGCTTCTCGAGCTGCGCGGCATCAGCAAGCGGTTTGGGGCGGTCCAGGCCCTCTCCGACGTCAACTTCGAGGTCTATCCCGAGGAAGTGGTCGCCCTCGTCGGCGACAACGGCGCCGGCAAGTCGACGCTGATCAAGACCATGGCCGGGATCTATATCCCAGACTCCGGCGAGATCTGGTTCGAGGGCAAGCACGTTCCGGTGCACGGCCCGCGCGACTCGGCCGCGCTGGGCATCGCCACCGTCTACCAGGACCTCGCGCTGTCCGACAACCTGGACGTCGTCGCCAACCTGTATCTCGGGCGCGAAGAGGTGTCCTCCCCGCTGCCCTTGATCAGCGAGGAGAAGATGGAGTTCCGCGCGCGCGAGGTGCTGAAGTCGCTGGACGTCAAGATCCCCAACCCCCGCAACCCCGTCGCGGCACTGTCAGGGGGCCAGCGTCAGTCCGTCGCGGTTGCTCGCTCGGTGATGTGGAAGGCCAAGGTGGTGCTGCTCGACGAGCCGACCGCCGCCCTCGGCGTGCAGCAGACCAAGCAGGTCCTCGAACTGGTATTGCGGCTGAAGCACCAGGGCATCGGCGTCATCGTCATCAGCCACAACCTGGCCAACGTGTTCGAGGTCGCCGATCGCATCATCGTGATGCGCCTCGGCAAACGGGTCGGCACCTTCGTGCGGTCCGAGTCTTCTGAAGAAGCGGTCGTCGGCGCCATCACCGGCGCCGAGTTCGGCAAGTTCAAGCCCCAGGAATGAGCGCGGGTCCCACTTCCTCTCCCGCCCCGG
>DATHDR010000228.1:0-2086 GCA_035318965.1 Verrucomicrobiia bacterium
TGACCGCTACGGCTTCCGGCCGGTTCTCGCGGCTGCCTGCGTGCTGGCGGCAGCAAGCCTCGGCGCACTCGCATTGGCACCCAACCTGGTCTGGCTCACGGTGGCCGCCGTCTGCCTTGGCGCGGCGACTGCCACCGCGATCTCGATGGTGTTCGCCCTCTTGGCCACCGCCGTCCCGGAGGAGCGTCGCGCCACCACGCTCAACCTGGTCTTGCTGCCGATCTATTTCTCATCTGTGACCGGCGCCGTGGTGGGAGCGTTGCTTGTGCGCGAAGGACTCAGCACGGTCCTGTGGACCGGAGCCGCAATCTCCCTGGTCGCCGCCCTTTTGACCACGAGGTTGCCCGCAGTCGCGCGGAGCGCTTCATCGTCTTAGACGGTGCGCAAGCGCCGTAGCGCCTCCATGCCGCGCTCGATCGTGTCGATCTTCTTTGGGAAGCTGAATCGAACCAGACCGCGCCCCTTTGAAGGGTCGTGGGAGAAGCTCGACGCCGGCACTGTCGCCACAGCCGCCTTCTCGATCAGGTGCCGCCCGAATGCGACGTCGTCATCGAAACCAAACGCCTGGAATCGAGCCATCACGTAGTACGCGCCATCCGGCGGTTCGACCTCGAACCCGCATTCCCGCAGCCCGGTGACGATCGCGTCACGACGTTCCTGATAGTCGCCGAGCAGCTCCACATAAAAGGACGAGGGAAGCTCTAGGGCTGACGCGATCGCGATCTGCAATGGATGAGCCGCGCCGACGGTCAGGAAGTCGTGGACTTTGCGGATGCCCGCGGTCAGCGCGGGCGGCGCGATGAGCCAACCGATGCGCCAGCCCGTCACCGAGTACGTCTTGCTAGCGCCGCTGATGGTGATCGTCCGCTCCCTCATGCCGGGCAGCGTCGCGAGGCTGATGTGGCTGCCTCGATAGACGAGGTGCTCGTAGATCTCGTCGGTGATCGCGATCGCGTCATGCTCGATGCACAGCTTCGCGATGAGCTCGAGCTCAGCCTGCGAGTACACCTTGCCCGTGGGGTTGTGCGGGGTATTGACGACGATGGCCCGGGTCTTGCCGTTGAAGGCCGCGCGCAGCTCGTCTGGATCGAATGACCAATCCGGTGCATGCAGCGTCACGTAGTGAGGCACCGCACCGCTGATGATGCAGTCGGGTCCGTAGTTCTCGTAGAAGGGCTCGAAGACGACGACCTCGTCGCCAGGATCAACAGCCGCGAGCATGGCGGCGATCATCGCCTCGGTCGCGCCGCACGACACAGTCACTTCCCTGTCTGCATCGACATCGCGGCCCCATGCCGCGGACTGCTTTCGCGCCACGGCCTGCCGGAGCTGAGGAGCGCCCCACGTCGTGGCGTACTGGTTGTAGCCATCCCTCAGCGCGTTCGCGGCTGCGTCGAGGATGCGGCCGTCGGTGCTGAAATCGGGAAAACCCTGGGCGAAGTTGACTGCTTTGTCCGGGCCGTTCAGCTGCAGGTTCAGCCGGGTCATCTCGCGGATGACCGACTCGGTGAAGCTCTGGGCCTTCAGCGAAAGCTGGATCGGCCTAGTGGCCAGGGTCGGCTCGCTCCAGCTGAAGGTCGGCGCTCGAGCAGGAGTAGCACCGGACCGGCCGCTCGAGGCTGCGCTCCCACCACCCGCATACCTTGCAGGTCCATCGGGTCTTGGCGAAAAACTCAAGCACGTCGGAGCGGCTGAGAAGGCCCACCATCTTGCCGCCCCTGATCACAGGCACCCGCCTGATCCGCTCGCCGATGAGCAGGCGCGCCGCCTCGTCGATCCCCGTCTCCTCGGTGACGGAGATGACACGCTGGCTCATGATGTCCCGCGCCACCTTTCCCTTTTTCGAGAACACGTCGGTCTCCGAGATGATGCCGACCACGTGGCCTTCGCCCGACACCACAGGCGCGCCAGTGATTCGCTTGGCCAGGAGGGTCGCAGCGACCTCATCCAGCGAAGTGTCCTCGCGGAACGTGATCACGTTCTTCGTCATGACTTCTTTGACCGGGATCATTGGGTTCGGAGCAGTGTAGCCACCGTTTCGAGGTTGGCGTTGCCGCCGGTCAGGATCAACCCGATGCGCCCGGCC
>DATHDR010000229.1:0-2863 GCA_035318965.1 Verrucomicrobiia bacterium
TCTCCACTCGGACCCTGGAGCGCTTCGCCTGCGACTGCACGATGTCGCGTGTCCTGCTCGCCGACTCGATGGTGATCGACGTCGGGCGGGCGACGCGGGTCGTCTCGGCGCCGACGATGCGGGCGCTGCGGGTTCGCGACAAGGGCTGTCGGTTCCCTGGATGCGACCGCCACGTCAACTGGTCAAGTCCTCATCACATCATTCATTGGGCGCGAGGTGGGCCGGGCAATGTGTCCAACCTCATCCTTTTGTGTCATCGCCACCATCGACTCGTACACGAAGGTGGATGGCAGGTCATCAAGTCAGGCCGTGAGTTTCGCTTCCTGCCGCCTGAGCGGGTTGTGATGAGAAGGGTGCGCGGACCCGGGATGCGCTGGGCGGCTTAAAACCGCCACGAGAACATGAGAGGCTGGCTTTCGACGTCTCCGCGGGCTTTGCGGTACGTCGCCGCAGCTGCGGCGTTCTCGTCGTCGACCAGGACCCACATTCCGTAGCAGCCTTTTGATTTGGCCAGCTCCGCAAGCTTCTCGACGAGCGCTGTGCCGATGCCGTGGTGCCGGTGGCCACTGTCGACGCCCAGCTCGTACAGGAACATCTCGGTGCCTTTGTCGGGGTGGGTGACCTCAACGCCGGATACGAATCCGACCGGGGCGTCTTGGTAGTAGGCGATCAATAGGTGGTGGCCTGGGTCTGCGAGGAACCGGGTCACCGCCTCCTTTCGCGGTTGGTCGTCGAACAGGTCCCCGGCCGCCATCACACGCTCGTCATCGCCGGGGCCCATTGCCTGAATCTCCACCGGAGCGCTGGTGCGCTCAGGCGGCCAGGTTGATTCCAATCGCACGCAATCGCTTGTTCAGCGAGTCAAACGCGAATGTGAGGATCTCGCTCTCCGTGTGCCCGAACTCAGTGATGTATCGAGGGTCGGGCGGATCGAGCGTGCCTGTAACGAGCGGCAGGCACTCGATGAGCGTTTTCTGGATCAACGGCGCGAAGCGCTGCGGGTCTTCGCGTACGGCCTCTTGCAACACCTTGATGCCAAAGCTCACATGACGAGACTCGTCGCGCGCGACTGCAGTGAACCCGCGGTAGAAGCCTCGGTCGGTAGTGCCTAGCTCGCGCATCGACTCCAGCTCGAACCTTTGACCTGTCAAGGCGATCGTGGCCTCGATGATGATGTGGTAGAGCGTGATGCCTTCGACGAAGGCGTCAAAGTCCTTTGGGTTGCTCGCCAGGCGCTGGGCCGTCGCCGGCAGGCGGTCGTAGAAGAGCGTGTTGTAACCCTCGTTGGCCTGCGGACGGATCTCGGTCAGCAGCTCACCCAGGCTCTTCGCTTCGGTGCCGACCACCTCGTGCCACCACCGCTGGAAGAAGACGGTGTGCCTGGCTTCGTCGACCATCTGTGTCGAAAGAAAGATCTCGATCTCCGGGGTCGGAGCGGCCCAGACGAATGGCGCGAGCGTCGAGGTGACGCGCTCCTCGCCGTTGAAGAAGAGGCGATGGGACCACAGCGTTGACTTGCGCTCGAGGTCATTCGCCTTCAGCCAGTCCTCGCGATCGAGTGTGAAGTCGAGGTCGCCGACGGACCACTGCTGGGACTCCCAGCGTCGATAGAGATCCATATAGCTCGGCATGTTCTCGATTCCACGGTCGATGAAGGAGAGCACGTCGTCGATGCGGATGTCGCCGAGCTGCCTGAGGTCCGCGCTCGCGATCCTCTCCAGGTCCGGGTCCAGCCGTTCTCGCTTTTGGGTGACCGCCATGAGCGCGTCCATTAGACCAGAATCCCGATGGAACCCAGACGATCCCCTGAGGATGCCTCCCTAGGCACTGCATCCCTCCCGGACACGCCAGGGGATCGTTGCTTCAATTGTGGCCCCTTTCAGGGCTGAAAACCGCCCGCCTTTCTGGGGAAGCCGCGGTGCCGGTGCCTGATTGCCGGGCGGCGCTCCTGGGTAGAATCAGGACGCAACCAAGGTTCGGCTTCGTGGGGGCGTCTGGTCTCGACGGGGCAGTTGAGCTTCGGGATTGCGAGCCGATGGCGCGAGCGTTACAGCGCAGCGTTTACAAACGCCAAGAACAACACCGCTTTCGCCCTCGCTGCGTAAGCAGTAGAGACGTAAGCCCCGGGACTTAGATCCCGGGTGTCGTCCCGGTCAGTCCGGCGGACCGGGGTACGGCATCACATAGACCGGATAGCCGCTCCAGGGGCGCCGCGGCCCTGGAGCGGGACATGCACCGCGGCTGGCAGAAGCGGATCCCGTCGGGAGGAGCCGCCAAGCGAGATCAAATTCCCGGACACGCTCGTAGAAATCCTGGAGGAAGCTGCTTCGGACGCGGGTTCAATTCCCGCCGCCTCCACCAATCCTGGCCTGCGCTCAGGTGATCGCTGCCTCGATCGATCCCTGGTGTTGCTTCATGTGCCCGATCAGCACCCTCTCGACTCGTTGAGCGGCGGACATTGGCCCGGCAGGCGTCTCCCGCTGAACGTCGAGCTGGTTGTCCGGTATGGCGCGCACTGCATCAGCGATTCGCGACCTGCTTGCCCGCATGAGCCGCAGCACTTCGTCCTTGGTCACGCCGGCATGAGCCCTGGCCTCTTCAGCGTTGATCTCGCGCATGTTGACTGGAGCCAGTGGGCCGCCTGCGAGCATCGTCTGGATCCGCTGCACGATCCAGTCGCCATTGGTTGCGACATGGTAGGCGATGACGCCTATCTGCCGGCCCTCGTCCTCGTTGTTAATGCGCTGCGGAAAGTTCTTGCCGGTGACGTGCCACTGACCTTCGGTCAGTGACTCCACAAGGCGGACGAATTCGTCGTGGGCCGCTTCGTACTGCTCGGCCAGTTCCGCCGAGCGGACGTTGA
>DATHDR010000230.1:0-17356 GCA_035318965.1 Verrucomicrobiia bacterium
TGCGGGTGAGGTCGTGATTGGAGAGGGCAACCGGGCGACAGGCATCCAGCTCGCCTCGGCTGCGGCTGCGCACCAGGCGACATCCGGAGCCGGGCTGGGCTCCATCCTCAATGTCGAGGAGGGCCGCAGCCGCCGCGAGTACATGTCCAGCAAGGAGGACGAGAGCGCGTGGGCTGCCGGCCAAGGCATGACGCTCGATCAAGCCGTCGCTCTCGCGTTGGAACAGCTGGCGAGCAAGGAGAAGATCTGATGTCTCGACGCCTTGTGTGCACTCATATCGCTCAGCTGACCCCCGTGGAGCCGCGGACGCCGGAAGGCTGCGAGGAATGCCTGGCGATTGGCGATGAGTGGGTCCATCTCAGGTTGTGTCTCACGTGCGGCCACGTCGGTTGCTGCAACGATTCGAAGAACAAGCATGCAACCAAGCATTTCATCGCCTCGCATCACCCGGTCATCAAGTCGTTCGAGCCGGGCGAGACGTGGATGTTCTGCTACGTCGATGACCTCTTCATCGAATAGCTAGCCGGCGCAGCTCTCCCTCCCAGGGCGACCTCGATCGGCCAATCTCGATGCGAAATGCACCCAGCCATCTGGCCAGCTCACGGATTGCATACGCGACCCCGCGCCCGGCGGCTTCCGGAGCATCGGGTTCGGCATGGACGGCCTGAATTCGGAGCTTGCGCGACTTGCGGTCGTAAAGCGGATCGATCCTTCCTATGAGTCGCTCGCCATACAGGATGGGCATTACGTAATAGCCGTACTCACGTTTTTCCGCGGGGCTGTAGATCTCGAGCTTGAATCGAAAGCCAAAAAGCTCTTCGGTCCGCTCGCGGTTTGCGATCAGCTGGTCGAACGGTGAGAGCAGCGTCGTCCTTGGCACGAAGCGCCGCCGTTCGAGCGCGCTTTTGTGCGCATACCACTCACCCTCCAGTCCATTTACTTGAACTGGAGTGGCGATGCCCCCTGATATCAGCTCCCGCAATATGTCCTTCCACGACGCCAGCCTGCCTTCGACACCGAAGCCGAACTGGCCGGCGCGGGCAATGCCCCTGGCCCGAAGCTGCGCCGCCATTCGGCGGGAGTGCGCCTCGCGATTGGAGAGATGTGGGCCGGGACGAGGATAGCTGCGTTCGGCGCGGTCCCAGACGCGCTGGGCGCCATCGCGCCCAACGATTGCAATCACTCCGGCCGCCCACAGCGCATCGAGCATGCGGCCCACGTTCTTGCCGTCGTTCCAGCCCCCGGTGCGCCACGGCACGACCGCGCGATCTGCAAGGTCGCGCGAGCGGAGCGGGCCGCGCCGGCGAAGCTCGCCCACGACATAACGGCGAAAGCTCGCGTTCGCAGCTAGCCATTCGCGCACGTACCTCTGTCGAGTTGTCGGACCCATCAAATACCTCTGCATGGCATTGCGATGGAGCTCGAACTCGCTCATCGGCAGGATCCACGACCCGTACTCGAACAACTTGCGATCGCGGTAAAGCGCCCGGTCGAGATCGCCGATGGTATAGGCGCCGATGCGACTCCAGAGCACGATGTGCTCAGACCTGGCCACAGCACTGGTCGGGTCCAGCTGCAGCCCGCCCAGGCGTTCTACGACCTCGACGATGCTCTCTGGACGCGGCCCCGAAAGAAGCTGGGCGCTGACAGCAGATCTGCGAGCCTCGGACAGGGAGAGTTCCAACGAAGAGTTGGAGGCTACATCCCGTTGTAAGACGCGGGCGAGCCAGTCGCGTAGGCGGGCGGGTAGAGCACCTTCATCACCCCGACCGCCTGCCACTGGCCGATGACCGCGGCTGACCTGGTGTTCTGCCCCTGGTCGAGCGATCCTTCAGCACCAAACCTGACGCCGCCTCCATTGATGCTGTCCCCGGTTGGGACATCGACCTTCAACGCGGCGGAGCGGATGCTTTCGGCGTTGATCGATCCCGTCAAAGTAGGGATCACGTTTTGGAAAAGGGTCCAGCCACCGATGAAACCCGCCACGGCGGGGATGTCCATCGGGTCTCCGTTATTGTCTCGACTGAAGGCGGACTGAGCTTTCGCCAGCAGCGCCTGCCCGGCAGGCGAGAGCGCTGCACTGCTGATGCCGGCGTCGGGTTTGTCCGCCGCGTAGACACCCACCGATCCCGCGCCGAGGCGTTGGCTGAACTCCGGCATGCAGAAAGCGGAGCTCGTCCCGATCGCAGCGGCAAGCGAAACGTGATTCCGCAGCACCGCCTGCCAGATCGCGACCCCATCGTCGATGTAGCTCACGTCCCACAGAAAGTCGGCGTGGTCCGCAGCAAGACGCGCGGCGATCACATCGGCGTCGAATACCCGAGCGTCGTACTCGATGACGTCGACGACCTTGATGCCCAACTCCTTAGCGAGCGCTTCCTCGCCGCCGCCGACCGAGCGCCCATAGATGTCGTTGACGCGAACGACCACCGCGCGAGGTGACAAGACGTGCATTTGCGGCACCAACACGTTGTGCGTGAACGTGACCGCCATGCGCCCGAGCGAGCTGCCGGTCGCCACGGTGCGGAAGACGTAACGGCGCTGGGCAGTGATGGGATCGGCGACCGCGCCGGTCTCCCAGTAGATCGTCTTCAGCTCCTCCGCGCGCGCTGACGCTGCCGCCGACAGGGTGCTGCCGTAAGTACCGAGGATTGCAGGCACGTGGTAGTCGCGGACCAGCTGGTCGACAGCCGCGGCCGCGGCCTGGGGCGTCGTCGCATCGATGACCTGAAGCCGGACATGCACCTTGAGCGCCCCGCTCGATTCCGCGACGCTCAGCGCCGCCCGCACGCCCGCGAGCTCCTGCCTGCCGCCCGGAGCCTGCGGACCGCTAACCGGATAGATCGCCCCAAGCACAAGGTCATTGCTTTGACTGGATTGAGGCTGCGCGCAAGCCGCAGCGCCAAATAGACAGACAAGCGCGATCAGCGCGCGAGACCGGGATCTCACCCGGCCAGAATATCGATTAGGCGGTCGCGACCTGCATGGCACCGCGCGCCTCGGCCAGCTGCCGCTCCAGCTTCGGCGCGGCAGCGTAGCCGTAATTGACGTGCAGGGCCCGACCCTCGGGCGACATCACCACCGTGGTGGGAAGCGTGTACACGTGGAACCGCTCAGCCAGCGCCCGCTCCGCGATCGCGTCGACCTTGTCGACGCGCACAGACCCGAGTTTCGCCAGGGCCGGTTCCTGGTGCGTGCGGCAGACGGTGCACCCTTCGCCGGTGAAGTAAAGGAGATACGGCTCGCTCGCGGCCTCGGCAGTCGCCCCGACGGCTCTTGCTCGCGCGGAGCGCGCCCGGACGACCTCCAGGCAGGCGGCGGCGAGCACGACTACGCCCGCCACCGCCAGCGCCCAGAGTTGTGTGCTCACGAGGCTCGGATGACTCCCGCTTTGC
Source organism: Verrucomicrobiia bacterium (assembly GCA_035318965.1). Classification (GTDB taxonomy): domain Bacteria; phylum Chloroflexota; class Dormibacteria; order Dormibacterales; family Dormibacteraceae; genus Palsa-870. The sequence continues at coordinate 3,396 of DATHDR010000230.1, forward strand.
CGAGCTGGTAGTAGATCTGGCAGCCCAGGCAGTAGCCGAACGCCACGTTGACGAAAGCCAGCACCGCGACCAGAAGCGCGAGCGCCAGCCCCGCGACAGGAAGCGGCACCAGGAGGGCGGACGCCACCGCCAGCACGACCCCGCCCATTCCCTGGGCAAAGTTGTGCGGCTCCGGCCTGTCCTGGACCGGACGCGGCTTGACGATGCCGCGCGGCTTCAGGATCTTGAAGTAGATCTGTTTGAAGAGCGCGAGCTGCGGCGCGAACGTTCCGAGCAGCAGCACGATTGCGAGCAGCGGGATCAGCACCAGCAGCGGCCGGTAGAACGCGCTGCCGGCGAACGCGACGAGCACGGTCGTCACGATCGCGGTCTGGTTGACCTTGAGCGCCGAGTGATCGACCACCTGCGTTGCCATGCCTACTTCTCGATCGGGGCCTTGATCGAGCTGCCCCACTCAGTCCATGAGCCGTCGTAGTTGCGGACGTCGGGGTACCCGAGCAGCTCCTTCAGGACGAACCATGTGTGGGCGGAGCGCTCGCCGATGCGGCAGTACGCGATCACCTCTTTGTTCGAGGTGATGCCCTTACCGCTGTAGATCTCCTTCAGCTCGTCGATGCTCTTGAAGGTTCCATCCTCAGTGTTGACGGCGGTGCCCCAGGGGATGCTGACGGCGGTCGGGATGTGGCCGCCCCGCTGTGCGCCCTCCTGCGGCAGGTTCTCCGGCGCGAGCAGCTCGCCCGAGTACTCCTTCGGCGAGCGCACGTCGACCAGGCCGGCCTTGCCGAGCTTTGAGTTCACGTGGTCGCGGTATGCGCGGATGTCCTCTTTTGGAGAACCGTGGAACTTGTAGTCGGTTGCCGGGTAGGTCGGCAGCTCAGTGCTGTACTCACGCCCTTCCTTTTCCCACTTGACGCGGCCGCCGTCGATCAGCTGGACCTTGTCGTGCCCGTAGTACTTGAGCGCCCAGTACGCGTAGGCGGCAAACCAGTTGTTGTTGTCGCCGTAGAGGACGATGTTGGTATCTGGCGTGATGCCGCTCTGGCCGAGCAGGTTCGCGAGCGCCTCCTTGGTGGCGACGTCGCGATTCAGCTGGTCCTGGAGGTCTTTTTTCCAGTTCCAGCCAACCGCTCCCTCGATGTGTCCCTTTTCATAGGCGGACGGATCTACGTCGACTTCGACGATGCGAAGCCCCTTGTCCTTTCCATGCTCGGCGATCCAATCGGTGGTGACCAGTGACCTGGTCGTCGTTGATGAGCTCAATTCGAATCCTCCCAAAATGCAAATTCACAAAACGGTTTGTTGACTGACGAAGACGAGAAGCGGTCGAATGGGCGCGCCCTGAGGGCGCGAGCAGACGGCCGGGGCCTAGCTACAGAAGCAGGCCGGTATGTGAACCAGGCGCTGGGCAGGCCAGGTGATGTCCTGCATGGTCACGACATTTTATGACAACCGGTGAGCCGCGACCACGATTCCCCGATGATGAAGCGTTAATGCGAATCGATCTCATTAAGTACCAGGCCCTGGGGAACGACTACCTCGTCCTGGACCTCCCCGGCCCGCTCGACGAGGTGGTGGCTCAGCTGCCGGCGCTTTGCGACCGCCACCAGGGCCTTGGTTCCGATGGTCTGCTCGCCTTCGACCCGCGGGCCATGACGGTGCGGATCTTCAATCCCGATCGCTCGGAGGCCCAGAAGAGCGGAAACGGCCTGCGCATCGCCGCCGCCCATGCTGTCCTCGAGCACGGCGCTGGTGACAGCTTCGAGCTCCGGACGGCCGGTGGGCCGAACCCTGTCCGCATCCTCGAGCACAGCGGCGCCGAGATCGTCTGCGAGGTCGATATCGGCCGCCCGTCATTTCGCGCCGCCGACCTACCGGCCACGTTCGAGGGCGAGCCCGACCGGGTTCGTCTCGACACCCCGGCCGGCGCCGTCGAGGCGATGCTCGTCTCGGTCGGCAACCCGCACTGCGTGGTGTTCGACCAGCCGGTGACCAGGGAGCGGTGCCTCGAACTTGGCCCCCACATCGAGCGCCACCCAGCCTTCCCGGAGCGCACCAACGTCCAGCTTTTCGAGGTGCTCGACCGAGGGCGGGTGAAGGTGGAGATCTGGGAGCGCGGGGCGGGCTACACCCTCGCGTCGGGGACAAGCGCCAGCGCGGTGGCGGCCGCGTGCATGCGGGCGGGGCTGGTCGACCGGGAAGTCACGATTCAGATGCCCGGCGGCGACCTGAAGATCCGGCGCGAGGAAACGGGGAACCTGGTCCAGTCGGGACCGGCCAAGCGCGTCTACCGAGCGACGGTCGAACTTGTCGATTTTGATATGAAAACAGGTGGTTAATTGACTTGATCACGAACATATGTTTGGTACAATTGAGGCGTGGAGTATGGCGGCGTAAGTCCCGAAAACCAAGAGCGCGCCAGGGAGCTCGACGACCGTATCGGCGAGTTCTCGGCCCATGCTCATGTGGCGCTTGCGCAGGTGGCGAAGGCGAGCGCGGAGTTTGACGCCATTGGTGGCTGGGCCGACGGTGGAATCCGCTCCTATCCCCATTGGCTGGCCATCAAGGCCGGATTCGACATGCACACGGGCTCCGAGCTGTTGCGAGTGGGGCAGGCACTGAGTCTCCTGCCCAGGATCGCTGCAGCCTTCGAGGCCGGGCAGCTTTCGTTTGACAAAGTCCGGCAGGTCACGACCGTGGCCACCCCGGCCAACGAGGACATCCTCCTCGAGATCGCGCAGGGCGCTTCCGGGTCGCAGCTGGCGCGCATCTGCCGCGCCCTGAGGCGGATCAATGAGGTGAATGCTCCCGAGCAAGCCGACGAGCATCTCTCCCGTCGCGGGCTCTGGATGCATTGGGACGACGACGGCATGCTCGAGCTCAAGGCCAAGCTCACGCCAGAAGATGCAGCTGTGGTCCAGGCCGCGCTGGAGTCGATCACCGGCTCACGGCCGGTGCCGGAACCGGCCGACGACGGAGTGAAAGATCCGGCCGACGACCGCTGGGCGGCGCGCAACGCTGACGCGCTTGTGGCGATGTGCGAGCACGTGCTGGCGGGTGGGGCGGAGAACCTGATCACCACAACGGCTGCGCGCCAGGTGGTCGTGCACGTCGATGTTGGCGTGCTCACCGCTGAAGCAAGCGATGGCCGGTGCTATGTCGAAGGCGGTTCACCCTTGTCGGCAGCTGCAGCGCGCAGGATCGGTTGCGACGCTGAGGTGGTCGGTGTGACCGAGCGGCATGGATTGCCGATCGATGTCGGGCGCAAGCAGCGGATTGTTCCGGAGCGGCTGCGCATGGCGCTACACGTGCGCGATCGTTTCTGCCGGTTCCCCGGTTGCGGTGTGCCGGCTCACCGCACAGAGGCGCATCACCATGAGCACTGGGCCCTCGGCGGCGAGACCACGCTCGACAACCTGCTGCTTTTATGCGGGTTCCATCACCGGCGTCATCACGCCGGGGCATTTCGCATTCGAAAGACGGCAGATGACTTCTCGTTCGAGAGAGACGATGGCCACGTGATTCAGCCACCGCCTCGCGACCCCGTCATCCTCGAAAAGGATCGCCGCATCACTCCAAGCACGCCCGAAGCGCTGTGGGGCGGCGTTGACCTGGAGTTCAGCTATGCCGTGAGCGTGATCGCAGATGCCTGCGAGTTCGCTGAGGCGCGGGCCGCGCCGAACTAGCCGGCCGGGGTGGCCAGCCGCATCACCGCGGCAGGCAGCTCGTCCATTCCTCGTACGACCGCATCCGCCAGCGAAGGATCGTCCTTCTCGCCCTGCCGGTTGACCCAGATTCGTGCGATGCCCAACTTGCTCGTCGGCTTGATGTCGTGGAAGTAGCTCTGCGCGACGTGGATCCAGACGTCGGCCGAGGCGCCGAACGTGGACTGGAACAGCAGGAAATGGGCGGGGTCCGGCTTGTATGCGGAAACGTCCTCGGCCGTGACCACCGCGTCGAAAGGAACCGGGAGCCGGCGCTGTGTCAGCGCGATGATGTCGCGGTCGCAGTTGGTCAGTAGCGCGAACTTCCAACCTTCCTTTCGCAGCTCACCCAGCGCAGGTCCCACGTCGCCGAACGGAGGCCAGTAGGGAATCGTCGAGACAAGGGCCGTCGCGTCATCCGGCTTCAGGTCGAGCGCGAGCCGCTTCGCTGCCCGACGCGTCGTCTCGGTGAGGATCGCCCGGTACCGTCGAAACGATCCCTCCGTCTCGACCTCGGCTTCGATCGCGATGTAAGTGTCGAGGAACTGCTGTCCGTGCCCCGGGAAGAGCAGCTCCCCGGTCGTCCGGATGCCGTGACGCCAGTCGATCAGGGTCCCGAAGCAGTCGAAAGTCAGCCAGCGACCAGCCATGCTCGCCTCAGATCTTGGACCTTCACAGAGTTGGCCGCATGGAAAAGTCCGCTATGTCGCTCCCAGGGGCCAATCCGGAAACTAACGGCCCGGCGGGCGGTACGACATGGCCTTCTTGGTCGCCTGGTCGATCTCCTCCGGCGTCATCAGCACTGTGGTCTTGATGCCGACAACTGTGCCGGCGGCGGCGACGCCCATCGAGAAAGCCGCCGCCGTTGTGTTATCGATGCCGTCAACGATCACGAAGACGTCGGTGTCGCCGAACGCGTAATAGAAGGCCTCCAGCTTTCCGCCAAGAGACTTGGCCGCCGCTTCGACAGCGGCGCGACGCCCGGTGCCTCCTTCCTTCAGGACACCTTTGATTCCTTCCGCTGAGTAGCTCGCCTGGAACATGTATCTCGCCATCGCGTCATCTCCTTGACTGAACGGCTGACAGAAACCGGGGATCTAGCCTGCCTTTGGCAAGTACTCCTGGATCGCGTGAGCGAGGTGGTGCATGCTCATCGACTGCAGCCACACTCGCCCCGGACCGGTGAGGGCTGCGAGGAAAAGGCCTGACCCGCCGAAGAATGCGTTCTGGATACCGGGAACCGTGGTGATGTTGAAGCCCACGGACTCCTGGTACATGCCGACGTGGCCCGGGTGGACGCGCAGCGTGTTGCCGGGCTGCAAGTCGTACACCACCACCTCGCCGGTTAGCTCAACCCACGCCTGGCCCTGTCCCTGCAAGCGCTGCATACGAAACCCTGTGCCACCGAAGATCCCAGCCCCCAGCCGCTGCTGGAAGCCGATTGAGAACTGCACGCCGAGCGTCGCGCACATGAAACCGTGGCGGTGAACCATATAGCCCTGGCCAGGAGCGATCTCCATCGGCAGGATCTGGCCGGGCAGCTTGGCCGCGAACGCAAGCAGGCCCGGACCGCCGACGGCCGTGTACTCGGTCATGAAGAGCGTGCCGCCGGCCACTGCCCGGCCGAGGGCGCCCATGAATCCGCCCTGCTGGCCGCCGGCGGATGTTGAGGTCTTCATCTGTAGGGCCATCGACATCCAGGCAAGCTGGCCCGACTCGGCAAAGACCTTCTCGTCGGGCTGCATGCTCAGCTCGAGCACGGGCATCACGGTGCCGACGATCTTGGTTTCCACGCTGAGATTATCCCGCCCCTTCGGTGAAGTGAAAGTGCGGGTCGATCGTGCGGCGGCGCTCGGCCCTGCGGCCGGGCGTGCGAGAGCACGAATCGCAGATCCCGACAACCAGGACCTCAGTCCGCAACGGCTTGAAGTGGTGGCCCTCCTCAAGGTGCGTCTCGAGCGCGCTGACCAGCTCTTCCTGGATGTGCAGCACACCGCCGCACACCTGGCAGACCGCGTGGTGGTGATCGCCGGTGGCGAGCTCGTAGTACGTGGCGCCTTCGCCAAGGTGCGCGGCGTAAACGGAACCCGATGCCGTGAGCGCCTCGAGCGCGCGATAGACGGTGCTGCGCGGAAAACCCGGCTTGCTCTTGTGAAGCTCCTCCGCAATCTCATCCGCGGTGCAGTGCCCACCGAGGCTGACGATGGCGTTGTAAACCATCGTGCGTTGAGCGGTCCGGCGCATGCCCGGGGCGAGCATCAGCGCTCGGGAATCACGCGAAGCGAACGGTCTGCCTTTGTCAAGACCCTGCATCCTGATCGCTCGACCACCACGTCGTCCTCGATGCGGACGCCTCCCCACCCCGGGATGTAAATCCCCGGCTCGATGGTGAACACCATACCCGCCTCGAGCACGGTGGCCGAACCCGGGTCGAGGCTTGGGTCTTCGTGCGCCTCCAGGCCCAGGCCGTGTCCGACGCGGTGGAAGAACCGATCGCCCATGCCCGCGGCTTCGATCACCTGGCGGGCGGCCGCGTCGACCGCGCCTGTAGTGGTGCCGGCTCGAACCGCGGCAATCGCCGCGTCATGCGCCGCGAGCACGATCGTGTGAATCTCCTTGTGTCGTGCGCTCGGCTCGCCAACGACCGCCATGCGCGTCGTGTCGGCGTGGTAGCCGTCGAAGGCCGCTCCGAAATCAAGGAGCACGAGATCGCCCGCCGCGAGCTTGCGGCTCGTCGGTCTCATGTGGGGGAGCGCCGAGTTGGGTCCCGACTGAACCAGGCTTTCGAACGAAAGCGTGCCGCCCTGCTCGCCGATGGCGGAGCCGATCAGGACGGACACCTCGAGCTCCGTCTGGCTTGGACGCAGCCGGTTGATGACCTCTTCCGTCACCGCGTCCGTGATTGCAGCGGCACGTGCCAGCTTATCGAGCTCAGCCTGGTGCTTGATCCGCCTCAGGCGTCGGATCTCGGGACTCACGTCGACCATCTCTCGCGCCGCGGTGCGGGCCATCAGCATCTCAGCAGCCAGAAGGCTGAGGTGCTCTTTCTCGACGCCAACCTCCACACAGCCCTCGAGTGCGGTGCGCACCAGCGTGTACGCGTCCTCTCCATCTCGCCACGAGACGACCTCGGCCTGGTCCGAGTGGCGGCCGGCTTTCTCCTGCTCGAGCGCCGGCACGATCAGGGTCGCGCGATCACCCGGACGCACCGCCAGCGCCATCAGGCGTTCGTAAGGCTCTGCGTGAAAACCCGTCAGATACGCGATCGACACTGGCTTGGTCACATACACGGCGTCCAGGTTGTGGCGCCCCAACCATGCGCGGAGATCTTCGAGAGGCGTGGTCGTGGTGACGCTACTCAATGCCGACGATGCGCACGCTGTACGTGCCGTTGGGAGTCTTGATCTCGACCTCCTCGCCGACGCGGTGCCCGATCATTGCCTTGCCCAGCGCGGACTCATAGCTGACGCGGCCAGCCTTGGGGTCGGCTTCGGCCGGACCCACGATGCGATAGGTCTCCTCATCGGCCCCGTCCTCGCGGAAGCGCACCGTGCTCCCCATGTCGACCACCCCGGTTCTTGCCTTGGTCTCGATCAGGACGTGGTTTTTGACGATCGACTCGAGCTCGTTGATCCTCGCCTCCATCATGCCTTGCTCGTTCTTGGCGGCGTGGTATTCGAAGTTCTCGGAGAGGTCGCCGAACTCTCGGGCAGCCTTGATCTTGGCCACGATGGCCGGCCGCCGGACGGTCGTCAGCTCGTGGAGCTCCTTCCTAACGCCCTCGAGGCCTTCAGGTGTGATGTGAACGTCATTTGTCATCGATTCGAGTCTAACCGTGTGCCGGCCGTATACAGTCGGGGCATGAGACGGATCTTGCTCACGGTAGGGATGCTCCTGATGGGTATGGCGCTGGTTGGCGGCGCCGCCGTTTCGCTCGTAGGGACCTCGCTGTTGCCGCTCGACCAGGAGGTCGGCACCCACGCTTCAGCCGCCGGCGCGGTGCTCGGCATCGGCCTGATGGCCGCGGCCGTCAACCCTGCGGGCAATATCGGCTGGGTTCGGGCCGGGATCCTCTACGGCTTTGTCGTCGTTGCCTTCGAAGCCGGGTCCTACTACTTGTGGCACGCGCCTTTTCACTTCGGCCCTGTCTTTTTCGGGCTCGCCTTCAGCCTGCTTCTGATCGCGACCTACCCGCAGCGCAAGAAGCTGGTGCCCTCCACCTCGTTCAGCCAGAAGGCGGCCGCGGCTCCGGCGCCCGAACCGGCTGTGATCGACGAGAAGGAAAAGGAAGAGGCGGCTAAGTCTTAGGGACGAGCGCCTGGACCTCGGTCATCATCTGGCGCTGCAGCAGATAGGACACGCCGTAGACGGCGCCCGCCAGGGCTGCTCCCGCCAGCACCGCGAGCGCCGCATGAAGCAGCGAGGGATCGATTGGCGCCAGTGCCACCGCATCGTCGCCGATGACGGCGCCGAGGGTCAGCGCGACCGGCGTCAGCAGGGGCAGCAGCTGAAGGCGCTTCATCACCGGCGGAACCGGCGGCTCGACCCGACCCACCATGCGCTGGCCCATCACGCCCACAGAGCGAACGTGTCGAAGATGCGGTGTCACTGTCACCACGACGTTGACCTGGTTGCCCGGCACCTGCTTCAGGCGCGCCGGCGGCACCAGGTACTGCTCGACCCCGCCTCGCGTCTGCACCATCATCATTCCGAGCCCGATCGAGGTGCTGACGGAGCTCGCCCCGACGAGCTGCCCCTGCACGAGCCGGGCTTCGGCTTTGCGATCCTTGCGCGCGAGCTGGAAGCCAGGCGCGATGAAGCTCGCGAGCAGCGCGATCGGCAGCACCCAGGCGAGCGCCGCGGCGATCCCGACCGGCCATCCGTAGATCGGAGGTAGGAAGACGAGGCACGCAGCGATGGCCAGCAGGCACACGACCCCGACGCCGACTGCGATGTAGCCCATGCGGATCACGAAGTCGGGCGCGTAGCCCTGCAGCATCCCGCCCGCCTGGACGTACCGCTCGCGCTGCTTGCGGGTTTGGCCGGGACTCGTCGCCGAGTCTGTCTTGGGCTGTACCTGCCGCATCTGCTGGCGGACCTGTCTGACCTGTTTCTTTCCCACTCCTCTCTCTAGATGGGGAGTCTATCGGGTCGTCTTACGAAGAGCGCTGGGATGGGTCGACCGCCGGGACGAGGACGCGCTTCACATAGTTCTTCCCGTCGACGGTGAAGCTCCCAGAGAAGAGAATCGCAGGCTCGTAGAAGCTGTGATCGCCCGCCACCACCAGCGAGTACACGAGCTCCGCGCTGGTCAGCGCCACGCTCGGGGCCGTCGGGCTCGCTGATACGGGCGGCGATGATGCAAGCGCCGAACGCACCGCTTCGTCCGCGGTGATGATCGGATACGTCGCGGTGTCGAGGCTCAGCGGGAGCTGGCCCGTGGCCAGCGTCGGCGTGTTGCCCTTGAGGTCGACCTCGAGCCCATAGCGTTCGCCGCTCCCATCGACGAGATATGCGTACCCGTACCCGGTGACCGCAAACTGCCGCAGCAGCAGCACTTTCGTCTGATCGCCAGAGGTGGTCGCTTCAGGCGTGTACTGCCACGTCGGGGCAAGGCTGTGCTGGGCCAGGAACACCACGGCGACGTCGGCCGAACCGCCCGCCGCATCGATCGGCGCAAGCGCCCGGATCGGAAGGAGGATGAACGATGGCTCGCGGGCCGGCGACTGGACACTCCCGCGCACCCGCACGCTGAAGTCCGTCGTCTCGTACGACCCGAGGTATCCCGCAGGGCGGGACAAGAGGATGGCGCCGAGCGAGGAGCCGAACTGATCGGCCGTGTTGGTCGACGGCTCGCTGTAGCGGAAGACCGGCGCGCTGGTCACGGCCAGGTCGAGCTTTCCGGTCCAGGTGAGCGTGACCGGTCCTGGGTAGGAGGTGCTGGGCGCGGTGAAGGTGGGCTGGGCCGCGCTGTCCGCGGTCTTGTCGGGCGAGCCCGGACTCAACACAGGCGACGGCAGGCGCCCGAAGGCGCCCGGCGGGCCGCCACGCCCTGCCTCCGGCCCGTACTGCTGACCTCCGGCCGACAGGCTTGCCGTCCCGCCACCGCCGCCACCGATGTGCACGCCGCTCAACGTCACGACGCTGACGCCAAGCACCACCACCAGGAGGACGGCCACTGCGCCCATGGGGACGGCCGGCGCCTCCCGGATGCCCTGGATCAGGCCCAACCATGCGTCGCGCAAGCGAGTTGTTGCCGGCCGGCGGGCCTGGATTCGCGTCCACAGCTCGTCCTCGAAACCTGGACGCGGCCGCGTCGTTTCGAAGGCGTCATCGAGCTGCCGCTGCAGCGCCTGGAGCTCCAGGTCCTCGCTGTCGCTCATCGGGGTCCCCGAAAAATCGGCAGATTTTTTGGGGTGATCAAACGCCCTCCTTCTCCACCGCATCGCGTAGACCTTTCACCGCGCGGTGGTAGAGCATCTTGGCCGCGTCTTCGCTGCATTTCAGCAAAGTGCCGACCTCTTCGAAGCTGAGGCCGGAATGTCGAAGCGAGATGGCATCTCGCTGCCGCTCGGGCAGCTTGCCGACGCGCTCGAGCAGGGCGCGGTACTGGATGCGCTCCTCGGCCATGCCGGACGGATCTTCTTCCGCCATCGGCTGATGCTCGATGGTCCGGCGCAGGCGTTCCCGCCGGCCGTGGGCTCGAAAGTGGTCGAGGGTCGCGTTGCGCGCGATGCGAAACAGCCACGCGGCCGGGGTTGTGTTGCGCGCCTCGAAACGAGCGTAAGCCTGGTACGCGTTCATGAAGACCTGGGCCGTGATGTCTTCCGCGTCGGCCGAGCTCGGGACCTGCGCCCGGACATAGGCGTAGATCCGGCCAAGGTAGGCGCGGTAGAGATCTTCGAATTGCGGCCGGTCGGCGAGCACGGCCGGATCATGGTAGGTGTGTGCACCGTATTTGAGCCAACGCCGGGCGCGGGTCCGGTGTAACGACTACGAACGAAGGGCGGCGCCGATCTCGACGGGCCGGTTGGTGAAGATCGAGTCGGGCTTGCAGAATTTGCACCAGGCGACCGCGTTGTCATCATCCACCGGCCAGACTCCGACCGCGCCGCCCGCAGAGTGAACTTCCTTGACCAGCTGAGGATCCATCGCGCCCCAATGGGGAGAGAACACGTCGGCGCCCGCCTCCTTCAGCATCCGTGCCGGCTCCATCGGTCGCGAGCCTTCGAGGATGCCCAGCTGCAGCTTGGGCTCCATCTCGCGGAGGATTCGGATGGAGGGGTGGTGGAAAGACACGACCGCGCACTCGGCCACCGCGCCCAGCTGTCGCAGCATGGCCACGAGCTTGTCCTCGAGGCCGGGGTACTGGATCGGCATCTGCTTGGTTTCGATCACGAGGCCGACCTTGCCGAGCGCGAGCTCGACGACCTCCTGGAGCAGCGGGATGCGCTCACCCTTGCCGGCGTCAAGCCGGCGGAGCTCGGCGGCTGTGTGATCGCGCACCATTCCCTTTCCGTTGGTGGTCCGCTCAAGCGTGTGGTCGTGGATGACGACGAGCCTACCGTCCGACGAAAGGTGGACGTCGCATTCGATCAGGTCACAGCCGACCGCGATCGCCGACCTGAACGAGCGCATCGTGTTCTCAGGATGCTCGGCGGGATTGCCGCGATGACCGCCCAGCAGCGGCCGGCCGTCATCGTGTGCAGCCTCGTAACGATCGCGTATGGGTTGAGTCAAGCGCCGGTCAGTCTAACTGCGAGTCGGCGGTAAACCGGTGTTCAGCAATTGCTTAGCACCGTCGGCAATTTCTTCCCGATCGCTAACAATCGACCGCCGACCTCTGTCTATAGTGCTTAGGTGACCGCCGCACAGGCCCAAACCATTGGCGAGCTCCGCGCGAGCGGGCATCAGCGCGAGACCGTCAAGCAGGAAATGCGCCGCAACCTGCTCACGAGACTTCGCTCCGGCGAGCCGCTGCTCGAGGGAATCGTCGGTTATGACGAAACCGTGCTGCCGCAGCTGGCCAACGCCATCATCTCGGGCCACGACGTCATCCTGCTCGGGGAACGCGGCCAGGCGAAGAGCCGGATCATGCGCTCGCTGGTGAGCCTCCTCGACCCGCAGGTGCCCGCCGTCGCGGGCTGCGAGGTCAACGATCACCCTTTTGCCCCGATCTGCCGCCGGTGCCTCGACCTGGTCGCCACGGATGGAGACGCGGTCGCGGTGGAGTGGATCGATCGTGACCGTCGCTACGGCGAGAAGCTCGCGACTCCCGACATCTCGATCGCCGACCTCATCGGCGAGGTTGACCCCATCAAGGTGGCCGAGGGCCGCTACCTCGCCGACGAGCTCACCATTCACTACGGTCTTTTGCCGCGGACCAATCGCGGCATCTTCGGCATCAACGAATTGCCTGACCTCGCCGAGCGCATCCAGGTGGGCCTGCTCAACATCATGGAAGAGAAGGACGTGCAGATCCGCGGCTATCGTGTGCGCCTTCCACTTGACCTGTTCGTCATCGCGAGCGCGAACCCCGAGGACTACACGTCGCGCGGACGAATCATCACGCCGCTGAAGGACCGCTTCGGTTCGCAAGTGCGCACCCACTACCCGTTGAGCATTGGCGAAGAGATGCAGATCATGGAGTCGGAGAAGCACCCTGTCCCTGAGGACTTCGAGCTGATCTTTCCCTCCTTCATGAAAGAGATCGTCGCGGAGCTCACGCACCTGGCGCGACGCAGCCCACACATCTCTCAGTCGTCCGGCGTGTCGGTGCGCATGTCGATCGCAAACTTCGAGAACCTCGCGAGCAACGCGGTGCGGCGCGCCGCGCGGGTCGGAGAAACGCTGGCGGTGCCTCGCATCACCGACCTCGAATTTCTCGCCTCGTCCACCGCCGGTCGCGTGGAGATCGAGGCGCTCGATGAAGGCAAGGAAGAGCAGGTGCTGTCGCGCCTGGAGCGCGGCGCAATCAGCGCGGTGTTCAGCCGGCACTTCTCAGCAGCGCAGTTCGACGGAGTCGTGGCCCGGTTCGAAGAGGGCAGCATGCTCGAGGTCGGCGAGGGAATCCCGGCGCGAACCTATGCGCGTGCTTTCGGCGACCTTCCCGAGCTGGCCACCGCATTGAAGAAGCTGAGCCTGCCGGACCGGCCGGAGGTGCGGGCCTCCGTGATCGAGTTCCTGCTCGAAGGCCTGCACCTGAACAAGAGATTGAACAAAGACGAGATCGACGGGAGAGCGGTCTACCGCCGCTGACCGCGGCCTACTTTTGCGCTGAGTAGGTCCAGATGAAGCCGATCAAGACCGCCACGACCATCAGGAAAAACAGGACCTCCACCCGGAGCGCGACGCGGACCAGCCTGCGGGCGCGCCGCGTGCGCTCGCCGCACCTCTCGCAGTAGGCCGCGTTCGGAACCAGCTCAGCGCCGCACTTGTCGCAAGCCACCTGCACCTGGGCCATTTCCATCTGAGTATGTAGCCTTTGGGTGGTGGAACTGGAAGAGGAGCTCTCGCCGGCCGACGCTGTTCTGCTGATGAGCTCGGTGCCTGAGCGCATCAGTGATCTTGTTTACGGGTTGGACGAAAGTCGCCTGCGCTATCGCCACGGACCGGCTTTTCCGACCCTCGGCGGCTTGATCGGCCACCTGCTCGAGTCCGGAGCCAAAGTTGACGCGTTGCTGCGCCATGCGCACCTGGACGGGCTCGCGATTGCGGACGTGCGCGCCACCATCGACCCAGGCAACGAAATGGAGCTCGGCCGCCCGCTGCAGGAGGCCCTCGAGGACTTCGCCCGTGTGCGCCGGCGGACGGTCGACCTCCTCCACGGCTGGGGCAAGAACGAGTGGGACCGCAAGCTAAGCGATCCACGTGGCGGCGAGACAACCCTGCTCGAGGTGTGCCGGATGGTGGCGCGGCACGAGATCGGGCACGTCGCGCAGATCCGCAATCTGACCGTGCTGCTGCCCGAAGCAGAGAATTTCAAGAGTGTCTGAGGAAACCGAGAACGGCGCCGCACCGGCCGAACGTCCGGCGAAGTCTGGTCGCTCCAGGCGCAAACGGAAGTCTGGACGCTCGGAGGGCCGCGCCTCCCAGTACTGGATGATCGTCAGCTCGCCCGACAACTTCCGCAAGACGCGTGAGCACGGGTTCACCATCCAGGGCCTCAAGAGCCGGCACCGGCGGCGTGTCGAGACGATGCGGGTCGGCGATCGGATGCTCTATTACGTGACCGGCCGCATGGCCTTTGCCGCCAGCGTC
>DATHDR010000231.1:0-14134 GCA_035318965.1 Verrucomicrobiia bacterium
ACCGACTCGTCAGCGTATACGTGGAGCGATCCGGTGATGCTCAGCGACGAGGTGGTGGTGCTCGCCTTTCGGGACCGCACTGTTTCATATGGACAGACGCTGTCGGATGGGGCCCGCGCGGCGGACTACGTGATGAACCTGGTCCGCCCGGTGGTTTTCACATTCCTGCGCGACTGCGCGATGATCGCGCACCTTCGCCTGTCTGAGGTGATCGAGATGCGCGTCAAGGCCGACGAGAAGTCGGCAGAGCTGACGCTGCCGCTCGAAGACATCGTGCGGCCGAACGGCGAGCGGCTGCTATGGCAATTCGCCGGCTAGGCCGGCGCCGACACGGCTAAGGGGTAGGAGAGACCCGCGCCGGGCTGGCCGTCTGCGCGGCGCTGGCCCTGGCGCTGCTGGTCGTCGTGCTGCCTGGAATGGCGATCGGTCCCGGTCCCTGGTTGGCGAGATAGAGCGCCAGCGGCACGACGATCATGCCCACCAGAACAGTGAGGACGAAGGTGACCGCCCCCCACTCCCGACGCAGAACAGCCCAGTTCACGAGCGCAGAATTCTACCGAGACTGAAAAGTCGACTAGTAGTCGTCGTCGCCTGAGTTCGCGAGACCTTCCTCTTCTTTCTTCTTGCGCTGGTTCAGGAGGCGGATGAAGTCCTGCGCGCGAGCGAGCGCCTTCCAGCGCTCCGGGAAGAAGTCCTGGACCAGGATCTGCCTGTCCGGAAGCTGGTACACGGTGACGCACCATTTATTGAGGGTGCGCGAAACCTCAACCTCGAAGTCCTTCTCCGCGGTCTCGTACTTGACAACCTTGTCGTCGTCGAACTTTCTTCGTCCTGAAACAGCCATAGGTAAATCACTCGTCTGGGGATTCCACTCATAGAGCGTCTTTCGATTATAGCCCCGTTCCCTACCCGTCCCCGTCGAGGAGCTCGCGCAGGAGGGGGGCAAGCTCCTCGCGCAGGCCCTCCCGCTTCATCGCCAGCATCATGTTCGCGCGCAGGTAACCGGGAACGGTCCCGGTGTCGTAGTAGTCCCCTTCGAACTCGAGCGCGACGACCGGGTGCGAGCCGAGCGTTCGCTTGATGGCGTCGGTGAGCTGGATCTCCTGCCCGCTGCCAGGCTCCGAGCGGTTGAGCTCCGCGAAGACAGCCGGCGTGAGCACGTAGCGGCCGATGATCGCCAGGTCGGATGGTTCGGTGCCCGGGATTGGCTTTTCGACCATGTCCGTGACGTCGTGAATCCGGCCTTTGCTGCTGTCGATCGCCACGACGCCGTAACGACCGATCTGGCTGCGCGGAAATCGGCGCACGGCCAGCACCGTTGCGCCGGTCTTGTGGTGCGCGTCGATGAGCTGCTTGAGGCACGGTTCGGAGGCGCCGAGAATCACGTCGTCCGCCAGGAGCACGGCGCACGATTCGCCTTCGACGAGACGCCGTGCCGTCCAGACGGCGTGCCCCAAACCGAGAGGTTCTTTCTGCTGCAGGTAGGTGATGTCGACCTGGTTGCTCAGGTCGTCGACCTCGCTCAGGATGTGGAGCAGATCGCTCTTGCCGCGCTGGGTGAGGTAGTGCTCCAGCTCCAGCGAGCGGTCGAAATGATCGACGATCGCGCGTTTGCCGCCGCCCGTCACCATGATCACCTGCTCGATGCCGCTGGCGATCGCCTCCTCGACGCCGTACTGGATGGTCGGCTTGTCAACCAGGGGCAGCATTTCCTTCGGCTGCGCTTTTGTGACGGGAAGAAAGCGCGTACCCAGTCCGGCGGCCGGGAAGATTGCTTTTCTAACAGGCGGCATCGTCACGGACGACAATCTATCTCGTGGCGACCGAAGAAAGTGTTCAGCCCGGGCTGGAGGGACATCTCGAGCGCGTCGTCGAGGGCGACCTGATCACGCGGCATGTGGGCGGGGCGGGCACGTTTTCGACCCCGGCGATGATCGGCCTGATGGAGATCACAAGCCACCGCTCGGTCGAGCGGCTGCTCGCGGACGGCGAAACCACGGTCGGCTATGAGGTGCACGTGCGGCACCTCGCCGCGGCCGCACCAGGAAGCACGATCGTGGTGACGACCCGCCTCAACGAGGTCAAAGGCAACAAGCTCTACTTCGAGGTCGAGTGCCGGCAGGGCGACAAGCTGATCGGCTCTGGCATCCACAAGCGCGCGATCGTGTCGGCCAACTACTAGCTCCAACTGCGGCGCGCTTATGCTCATGTCATGCCGTACTGGGAGCTCGTCACGCGGTCGTTCAGGATCAGCTGGCGCCACAAGTACCTCTGGTTGCTGGCGTTGTTCGCGGGCGAGGGCGGCGGAAGCTTCAACTTCAACTACAACTCTTCGAGGCCGCTGGGGACCAACGGCAACAACAACGCTCCCGACATCGGCGCCATCAACCTGCAGATCTCGCACTGGCTGGCTGAACACGTAGGTTTGATCCTCGCCGCCTCGGCGGCGATCCTCCTGATCACCATTGCCTTCTTCGTGCTGGCGGCTGCATGCGAAGGGGCGGTCGTGCGGGCTGCCGCCGAGCATGACGCGGAAAGGCCATTCGGCCTCGGTTGGGCCTGGCGGGCAGGCACGGCCACGTTGGGAGCGATGATCCGGCTCCGCCTTTTGCTGCTGGCACTTGCCCTGCCTCTGCTTGCGGTGTTCGCGGTGCTGGCGATCGGATTCGTGGCCGCGATCAGCGGCCAAAACGGACCCTTGATCGTCCTGCTCGTGCTGCTCGGAATCGTGTTCATCCTGGCCGCGATCGTCTACGTGATCCTCCTGTTCT
Source organism: Verrucomicrobiia bacterium (assembly GCA_035318965.1). Lineage (GTDB taxonomy): Bacteria > Chloroflexota > Dormibacteria > Dormibacterales > Dormibacteraceae > Palsa-870. Next base: position 2,772 of record DATHDR010000231.1, read on the forward strand.
TTCTCGACCGCCTGGGAACGCGTGCCGTGGTGCTGGAGCAGCTGGGAGCTGTGGCTGCGCTTCGCCGGGGGTACGTGCTCATCACAAAGCGCTTGGGTCGATTGCTGCTCGTCTGGCTGGTTTCGATCGCCGTCGCGATCGCGGTCGGCATCTGCGCTGCGATCGTCGGGACAATCCTCGTATTGCCGGCGGTGGTCATCGCGATCGGCGCTTATGCGAGCGGCTCATCCGTGTGGTGGCTGGTGATCGTGTTTGCAGTCCTGATCCTGCTGCCGGTCCTCTTGGTCATCTCGGCATTCGTGGCCGCCCAGGGCTCCACCTACTGGACGCTGGCTTTCAGGCGGTTGGAGATCGACCGACCCGCATACGCGTATGCATACCCGCCCCAGGTCCCGCAGCCGCCGCCGGGCCTACCGACAACCTAGCTCGCGGTCGGGCGCTTTCTCTTTCGTTTCTCGGCGAGGTGCTGCGCGAGCTTTTTCAAGCCTGGGTTGACCGCCACGACCTTGGGCCCTCGGGCTTTCTTGTCGCGCGCCTTCACGTGCGCATTCTCCCGGGGAGAGACACGCTCCAGCTCGTCGCTCACGCCGTGATGGTAGCTTCGCTGCCTTGAATCAGATCGACGCGGAGACCCACAGCATCACGCCGGCGGACATCGAGAGCGCGGCGAAGGCCTTACGCCGGTATCTACCTCCCACTCCCCTTCAGCATTCGCGGGCATTCACGGACAAGGCTCGCTGCCACGTCCACCTCAAGATCGAGTCGATTCAACCGATCCGCGCCTTCAAGGTTCGAGGCGCCCTCAACAGGCTGATCCGCCTGCCGGAGGGCGAGCGCGCTGCCGGTGTGATCACCGCGTCGGCCGGAAATCACGGCCTGGGCGTGGCCTACGCGGCCGCCGCCTTCAAGGTGCCGGCAACGGTCTACGTGCCGGAGACCGCCAACGCCTTCAAGGTCGAGGCGATTCGCCGGCTTGGTGCGCGAGTGGTTGTGGCGGGTCGCAACTACGGCGGCGCGAACACCGAAGCGCTCAGCGCGCAACAGGAGAGCGGAGCGGTTTTCGTGCACGCGTACGACGACCCGGACGTCGTCGCCGGACAGGGCACCATCGCCACCGAGCTGCTAGCCGACCTCGAGGACTTTGACACGATCCTCGTACCGGTCGGAGGCGGCGGGCTGATCGGCGGAGTCTCCCTCTACCTGAAAGCAAGGAAGCCGGACATCAGAGTCATCGGCGTCGAGCCTTCCGGGGCGGACGCGATGTATCGCTCAATGAAGGCGGGAAGCATCGTCACGCTGGAGCGGGTGACCACGATAGCCGACGGGCTGGCCGCATCGGCGCCTGGGAAGTTGACCTTCGAGCTGGCGCAGCGCTACGTCGACGAGGTGGTGCTGGTCGAGGACTCCGAGATGCTTCGAGCGATACGCCTGCTGTTCGAATGGGAGCACCTGCTCGCCGAGCCGGCGGGCGCGGCAGGGCTTGCAGCGCTCCTCTACCACCATCGACCGGCGCCGAACGAGAGGGTGGTCGTCATCCTGTCCGGAGGAAACGTCACCGACGAGGTGATGCTGCGGGCCCTGAAAACGCGTTGACGCGAGTACGCTGGAGCCGTTTCCGTTTTCCGAAACGATTGGGGGTTAGACGATGAAGGCCTACGTCCTCATCAACGCGTCACCAGGGCGCGCACTCGAGGTGGCCAAGAAGATGGAAGGGACCAGCGGCATCACCGCAGCCGATGCGATCACTGGCGAGTACGACGTGATCGCCGTCTGCGAAGCACCCGACGTGAACTCGATCGGCTCCTTGATCGTCGACAAGATCCAGAAGATCGACGGCGTGTTCAAGACCATCACCTGCCTTGCTGTGAAATAAGCGCGGGTGAGTACAGGTGTCCTCCCCCGCGGGACCCCCTTCTCTCCCGTGCAACGCTGGGAGGAGCCTTGAAGCAGCACGCTTGGGGGACGGCCGGAGTAAATCCGGCCTAAACGCGACGTTTTTTATCTTGGCTGTGAAGTAGCGCGGGGCATCGCCCCAGCGGCGAGGGCTGCCGCAACTTCCGGCAGCCGGGAGAGCCACGAGGTCATGCGCGGCATCTCCTGCTCGAAGCTGCCGACCGACGGCGACCAGGTGAGGTCGCGCCTGGACTGAGAGTCGTCGTACTGATGTGGCTTGCCGATCACGTCGGTGGCGTAGACCCCGGGCCAGACGACAGCTCCGGGAGCGGTGATCGTCTCCGTCGCGAGCGCTCGAAGGTAGAGCAAGTCATACGGCAGGTTGACGACTGTGCCTCCAACGCCCACAGCTCGAACAGCGGAGTCGAGCAGCTCGCGCCAGCTGGAGTCGAACCCTCCGACGAGGTAGCTGTGGCCTGGCCGCCCGCGGTCGGAGGCGGCGAGGCAGGCGCGCCCTACATCCGCCCCGGAAACGAAGGTCTGCTTGGCGCGTCCGCCACCCGGCAACCACACGCGACCCCTGGCGAGAGCTCCCAGCAGACGGGGCAGTATCCAGTCCTCGCCTTCTCCGAAAATCCTCGCCGGCCTCAGGATGACGACCTCGAGGTCGTCGGCAGACTCGAGCAGCCATTGCTCCTCGTGGAGCTTCAGACGCTCGTATGCATGGCGGGGATGTACGCGTGACTTTTCGTTGACCCGCGCGAAGGTGTCGGACCCATAGACGTCGGCGGTCGAGACGTGCACGAGGCGCCGGACTCGCGCCCGCCGCGCGGCGGCGACGACACGTTGAAGCTGCGCGGGCGGGCTCTTCCGAAAGCGCAGGCGCCGGGCTGGTGACCAGCTCTGTGCGCAGTTGAGAACGACCTCGACCGAGCTGATCGCGTCCGCGAGCGTTTCCTCGTCCGCGTCAGCGTTCAGCTGGATGACCGGCACCTCGGCGGCCAGCGCCTGCGTGACGTGATCGCCTAAAAATTCTCCCGCGCCGATGACCAGATGCAAGGCGCCAGCGATTAAAGCACGGTGGACGCGCGGCTCATTGAGGGCGGCGGCGCCTAAGGCCGTTGGTCAGGGCGAGCCGGACGTTGTCGACAATCTTCGCGACGCGGCTGCTCAGCTCCCACCACGCCGGCGCGTCAGGCAGCACTGGCGGTCCGATCGTGACATCGATCCGGCTGAACGGTCGCAGCCTGTCCGTGCCTCGAACAGTGACCGGACAGATGGGAACGCCGGCATGCAGCGCGAAGTGCCCGATCCCGACCTTCAGCGGCCTGAGGCCGCGGCCGCGTGAGTAGCGGCCTTCCGGAAAGATCAGGACGACGCCCTTTCGCTCCAGGATCTGATAGACGGTTCGCAGCCCGGCCTCGTCGAGCTCGCCCCGCTGTGGCGAGATAGGAAACACGCCGATCAGCGGCAGCAGACGGCGCTTCCAGTCCGAGTTGAAGACCGTCTCGCGCTTGGCCATCGTGTAGATCACCGGCGCCTCCGGGAAGAACGGGATTATGAAGGCGGGGTCGAACCACGCCTGGTGGTTGGCGGCGATGATGAACGGAGGGGCCGGGATGTTCTCCGTGCCGGTGACCGTGACCCGAAACAGCAGCCCCACGACCCACCGGACGATGCGCCGCACCACGCGATAAAGGCGTGTTGGGTGGAGAGGGTCGGGGTGGACGAGCGGGTCGAGCGGACCGGTGACAAGCTCCCGGTACTCGGGGCTTGTGTATCGCTTTCGGTCCCTGCTGTCAGGACTGGAGGAAGTTGTGGAGGACGCGGTTGAACTCCTCTGGCCGTTCGGCCTGGGGGGTGTGTCCGGCGCCTTCGATCACGGTCAGCCGCGAACGCTCGATCAACGCGTGCGCCCGCGCAGCGTGGGCGACCGGAAACAGCGGGTCGTCCGCACCCCAGATCAGCTGAACCGGGAGTTTGAGCTCGTTCAACCGGGTCGTCATATCGTGCTGGCCGCCGAACACCGCTTTGGCCGTGACCAGCGAGCGGACCGTCGCGAGGTAGGCGTTGTGATAACCCTCTGCGGCGTAGAGCTCGCGGAGGTTGTCGAGGTAAGCGTCGTCCATTGTTCGCGTGAGGTCGGAGCTTGAGCCGGTATACCGGGCTGCAACGCGCCGGATCGTTTGGGACGGCGCCCAACGCAGCGCGCCGCGGGCCACGTTCATCAACGCCTCGCCGAGGCGCGGGATGGTGACCAGCCCGTAAGAGACGTGGACGTTGGGACGGCCGAGGCCGAGCGCGTTGACCAGCACGAGCTTGCGCACGAGGCGGGGACTCTCAAGCGCCAGCTCGAGCGCGATGCGGCCGCCCAGGGAGGCGCCGACGACGGCCGCCGAGCGCAGCCCGCGCTCCTCCATGTAGCGCTCGATGAAGCGCGTGAAGTAAGGGATGCCATAGCGCGCGCGGGGTTTCTCGCTGCGGCCGAAGCCTGGGAGGTCGGGAGCAAAAACACGATGCCGGTCCGCCGCCGCTTCGAGGTTGAAGCGCCACTCCATATAGCCGGACGAGCCAAGTCCGTGGATGAACAGCACGGGTGAACCGCGGCCGCCGTGCGTGTGATGCACGCGCAGCGAACCAAGTTGGAGCCAGCCCGATTGCATGGTCCTGGGCGCCCGCCGGCGATCGGAGCTGATCACTGTTTGGGAAGCATACGGACGGGGGCGTGCAGTCCACTGATTTTGGAACCCGAGGGAAACTGCCCCCTCTTTGAGCCCTTGATCACCGTGACGGAGCCAGGACCGAGGGCACGCCACTCCCCTTTCGTCCAGACCGCGGCGCTTCGCTCGTCCACGCCTAGGAGAGTGGTACCCGGAAGCTCTCTTTCAGCGGATTCGACCCACCGGTGGCCGAAGGTCTCGAAATGAGGCAGCACCGCTGTCTCCGGCACGAGCCCGAGCGCTTCGGTGGGGCGGCGGTTGAACCGGTTGGGCCAGGTAGCGCGGATGAGCGAGTGGCTGGAAAGCGCCATCGCGCCGGCCGACGATCCGGCCAAAGATGATCCTTCAAGCCATGCCTCGAAGATTGCGTTCCAGACCCTTGACGACCGCAGCACCTGGGCCACCAGGCCGGGATCACCGCCGACGAGGTAGAAGAATCCGCCGGTTCTTGCGAGGGCCGTCAGCTCCTGTGAGTTGGCGTCGGCCCGTTTCAGAACCGGCAGCTCCTCGAGCTCGAGTCCGAACTGCTTGAACCAGGCCGTTGCGTGGGCGACCGCCTTTTCCGGTCCCTGTCGCGCGGCGGCGGTCGGGACGACGAAAGCCGGCCCGGGTCTTGCGGCCACGGCCAGCATTCGGTCTTGCTCTTCGTTGCCGGGATTGAACTCGTCGCCCCCGACCAGGGCGAGCAATCCAGGCACCCCCGCCATCTCCGTAGCATATTGCCGTGCCCGACACTTCCCGGGTTCGGGTGCGAATCGCGCCCAGCCCCACCGGCTTCGCTCACCTGGGCACGGCCAGCACCGCGCTCTACAACGTGCTTTTCGCCCGCGCCAGCGGGGGCACGTTCGTGCTGCGCATCGATGACACGGACGTAGAACGCAACCGCCCTGAGTACGAGGCGCTGATCTATGAATCGCTGCACTGGCTCGGACTCGACTGGGACGAGGGGCCGGACAAGGGCGGCCCAGACGGACCGTACCGCCAGTCGGAACGGCTGGACCTGTACAAGGAGCATGCTGCCCGCCTCCTGACGGAAGGCAAGGCTTATCGCTGCTTCTGCACGCCGGAGGAGCTCGATGCCGAGAGGAAGCAGGCGCAGGCTGAAAAGCGTGCATATAAGTACTCGCGCCGATGCTTGACCAACCCGCCTGAGGGCCGGAGCGAGTTCACCGTTCGCTTCAAGGTCCCGGGGGGCGAGGTGAAGTTCAAGGACATGATCCGCGGCGAGATGAGCTTCGACGCGGACCTGATCGGGGACTTCATCATCGTCAAGTCAGATGGCTTTCCGACCTACAACTTCGCGAGCCCGGTGGATGACGCTGCGATGAAAATCACGCATGTGATCCGCGGCGAGGAGCACCTGTCGAACACGCCGTACCAGCTGATGCTCGTCGATGCGCTGGCATACCCGCGCCCAGTCGCCTACGCGCACATGCCGCTGATCCTCGCGAAAGACGGCAGCAAGATGTCGAAGCGCAAGCACCCTGAGATGAACCTGGCCCTCTATCGCGAGCAGGGCTACCTGCCGGAGGCGCTCGTCAACTACCTCGCGCTGCTCGGATGGAACCCTGGCACATCGCAGGAGATCTTCACCTTCGACGAGCTTGTAGACGCATTCTCGTTTGATCGCGTGCAGCACGCGGGCGCGCGGTTCGACTGGGACAAGCTGAACTGGATCAACGGCGAGTACATCCGCCGGCTCGACGATGAAGAGCTCGCGCGGCGGCTTCGGACTTTTCTGCCCAAGCTTGAGGAGGCGACGATCAGGCGCGCAGTTCCCGCGCTCAAGACGCGAATGACGAAGCTGGCCGACGCCGCCGACCTGCTCGAGTACCTGTGGACGGATCCACCGGCGCCGACCCTCGATGCCGAGGCGGTCGACTTCATTCGCGCGGCGATCGCGGCATTGAAGGACGTGCAGTGGGAGCCGGCGGCCATCCACGAAACATTGATGGCGGTCGTCGATGCAGCCGGCGCCAAGCCGAACAAAGTCTTCATGCCGATCCGCCTGGCCGTGACCGGGAAGAAGATCTCACCCCCCATCGATCACACGCTCGCGCTGTTGCCGAAGGACGTTGCGATCTCGCGCCTGCAGCGCGTCGCCGGGGTACCCGCGTGAACTTCCTCACCATCGTCATCGACCTGAACCCGAACCTCTTCCGCATCGGGCCATTCCTTATCACGTGGCATGGAGTGTTCGCGGTCCTCGGCATTCTGGCCGCGGCGCGGCTCGGCCTGTGGCTGCTCGAAAAGGACGGCGTCGATATCAGCCGAGGCGCGGACGGCGTCGCATGGATGGTCGTGCTCGGACTGATTGGCGCGCGTCTCCTTTACGTGTGGGAAAACTTCAAGCTCTTCTCGGGGGGACAGCTGCTCCGCGTGTTCGCCCTCACGGAGGGCGGCATCAGCCAGTGGGGCGGATTGTTTGGCGCGATGGTGGGCGCGTATGTCTGGGCGCGAAGGTCGCGCATCTCGTACTGGAAGATCATCGATGCGAGCGGCGCCGCCGCCATGATCGGCGTGGCCGTCGGCCGCATCGGAGACGTCATCAACGGCGAGCACCACGGCACGCCGACCAACCTGCCGTGGGGAGTCGAGTACGTCAACGCGGCCACCCTGGGCGAGCCTGGCAAGGTGGTCCATCCAGAGGTCGCCTACGAGATGATCTTGTGCCTTGCTCTGCTAGGCATGCTGCTCCCGTTCCACCAACGCCTCAAGCAGCGGCTGCCGGACGGAGTGGTCGGACTGATCTACGGCGGCCTCTACGCCGCCGGACGGTTCTTTCTCAGCTTCCTGCGCACCGACCCATCCATCTTCCTGGGATTGCGGCAGGCCCAGCTGGCGTCGCTGCTCATGGTCGCGTTTGCGGTCGTGGCCATCCCGCTCCTCTTGCGTCGGGCGCGCGCGAAGCGAGCGCCGGTCACCGCGCCGGCATAGCGCGCAGGAGGCGCTCGGCGAGCGCAGGCGATTCAGGGTCGTGCTTGAAGTACACGTGCACCTCGTCGTGCGTGGCAACCGCGGACTTGACCTGCGCGATCCACGGCCGCAGCGATGAGGTCGTGTATCCACGCCGCAGCCTGAAGTAAGCCACCGGGCCAAGTTCCAGGATCGGAGCTCGCGGCCATTTCTCCTCATCGGTGACCACCAGCGCGCCTTGGTGCGCGCGAATCACGCTGTAGGTCTCGTCGCAGAACCACGACCCATGACGGAACTCCGCGGCCACCGGGCGGCCAAGAGCGCCCAGCAGCGCGTCGAGCAGGCTCACGTTCAGCTGGCGAGTGGGCGGAAACTGCAAGAGGATTGGCCCGAGGCGCTCGCCCAGCGGGCCGAGGCGCTCGGCAAGGATGCGGGCGAGTCCGACCTTGTCGAAGGCCTCGGCCGAGTAGGTCAGGCCGCGATTGGCCTTCATGCAAAAGCGAAAACCCGCCGGCGTTTCGGCAGCCCACTTCGACAGAGTCGTCTCGGGCGGGGTGCGATAGAAGCTGCCGTTGAGCTCGACGCCGTTCAGCCGCTCCGCATAAAAGGGAAGCATCTTGGCGCCCGACAGAGTGGCCGGGTAGAACTTTCCTTTCCATCCGGCATAGCTGAAGCCGGACGTGCCGGCGTAAAGCACTACGAAACGGCGACCTTGCTTCGCATTACGCGCTCGTGCAGCTGGCCGCACGCAGCGTCCGCCTCGCGTCCCCGTGTATCGCGCAGCGTCACGTTGAGGCCCTGTGATTCGACCATCTCCTTGAAGCGTCTGATCGCGACCCGGTCCGGCGCCCGATAGGGCGTGTCTTCCACAGGGTTGAACGGAATCAGGTTCACATGCGCGAGCTTTCGTCGCAGCAACCGGCCGAGCTCCTTCGCGTCCCGTTCGGTGTCGTTGACGCCGGCCAGCAGCACCCATTCGTAGCTCACACGGCGGCCCGTCTTGACGGCATATGCCTGCGCTGCGCCGACGAGGTCGTCGACCGGGTACTTGCGATTGATGGGCACCAGCACATCGCGGAGCTCGTCGCGCGCCGCATGGAGGGAGATCGCCAGCGTCACGGACAGGCTTTCCTCCGCGAGCTGTTCGATTCGGGGGATCAGGCCGCTTGTCGAGACGACGATGCGGCGTGGGCTGATGCCGAGCAGCTCGGGATCGGACAGGCGGCGAACAGATTCGACGACCGCTGCGTAGTTGGCCATCGGCTCGCCCATGCCCATGAACACAACATGCGAGAGCCTCCGCGCCTCAATCGCCAGGACGCGCGCAGCGTCGACAGCCTGCTCGACTATCTCGTGCGCCTTGAGGTTGCGGCCGAAGGGAAACTTGCCGGTGGCGCAGAACGGACAGCCGATGGGACAGCCGGCCTGCGACGAGATGCAGAGGGTCGAACGTCCCGTATAGCGCATCACGACCGCCTCGACCGAGTGTCCACCGTCGAGCTCGAACAATGTCTTGGTCGTGAGGGCGTGATCGGCCTGGTTCACCACCAAAGGTCGCAGCGACGTGATCCGAAAATCTCTCTCGAGCGCCGCGCGCAGCGGCTTGGGCACATCGTGCATCGCCTGGAAGGAGGATGTCCCACGCGCAAGCCAACCCCAGAGCTGCTGCCTCCGATACGCGGGCGCGTCATTGGCTTCGAGCCAGGCCTCGACCTCGGCCGCGGACAGCGAAAGAATCGGCGGCCGGGGGTCGATCACCGCGCCTACGATACCGGCGCGTCGAAGACTTCTTGGTCGCCCTCGCCCGCGGACCGAACCGCTCCGTCGTCCACAAGCTTCTTCAAGTGCGCACGCATCGTCATCTCTGCCGCAACCATCAGCTGGTCGTCCAGCTCGCCGTACACGCGGCGAGTCAGCTCTCTCGCGGTGCCCGCGCCACGCCTCACCTCAGCGAGGATCTGGGCCTCGCGTTCAAGGCGATGGGCGCGATACTCCTGGATCTTCCCCATCGCGTCCTGGACCGGGTCCCAGTGGCCTGGAAACAGCAGGCGGGGCTCAAGGGCGGCCAGCTTGTCCAGCGAGCGCAGGTACGCGGCCACGTCGCCTTCCGGGTACGTGACCATCGAGCTGCCCCGGCCGAGGATGAGATCACCCGTGAACACTGCTCCGTCGCCGGCAAGCCAGAACGAAAGGTGGTCGGCACTGTGGCCGGGCGTGTACAGCGCGGTGATGTTGAGCGTGCCGACGCGCACCACGTCCTGGTCTCCCAGTTCGGGGTAGCGCTGAATCGCCGCGTGATGTGGTGCGGCGAGGCGCTCCGCCAGGGGCAGGTGATCGGGGTGTGAGTGAGTCACCAACACGACGCCGACAGTGGCGCCGGCAAGCCGCTTGTTGATGGCAGCCAGGTGAGCGTCGTCATCTGGACCGGGATCGATCACCGCGACCACAGAGCCCGCCTCGACGATCCAGGTGTTAGTGCCCGGACCTGTGTACGGCCCAGGATTGGGGGCGACGACTCGATGAACAGCCGTCACCGTGAGCGGTGCGCGGGGAGATAGATTTCGACCCCCTCCGGCGCGGTCGCGTCGAGCCATCCATCGAGATGCGTGTCGACGATCAACCGCAGGAGGGGTTCGCCCATCTCGGGCACCGCCAGCGGCCGGCGAGGCCCTGACGTTTCGATTCGCACTCTCCACCACGAGCCTACCGGTTCAGCCACGACGTTCAAACCATCGCCGCCGAGCCAGTCCTTGGCGCGGGAGAACGCCTCGACCAGGGCAGGTTCGGAGCCGAGGACGGCCGCCTCGGACGGAAGGTCTCGGGCGGCCGCCGGCATGGCCAGGTTGAGCACCGCGCCAAGCACGACGCCCCGCGCCTGGTCCCTGGATTGGACCGCCGCCGCCTCGAGCGCTGCCGCGCGACGTCCCACCTCCTGCGCCTGCTCGAACACGCCCTCGAGCATTTCCGGCCGGCCGAAAGCGGCCTGGCGGGCGGATTCCTGCAGGGCGAGCACGGCCGAGCGAAGCTTGTGGCCAAGCCGACCCAGCAAGTAGTCACGATGCTCCGCGACGAGCCGCTCCCCGAGCTCGGCGCTGCGCCGCGCAACCCGCAGGCCGCCGTCGTGAGCCCAGCCGACGAGGCGCCCGTTGAGGTTGAGCGCCTGCCAAGGCCCGCCTGGCGGCGGGAACTCGACGTCCGCCGGCCCATGGCGGTGGTGCCCGGGGATCGATTCCATCCCGCCCCCAACTCTTACCCACATCGGCGCGGCGGTCATAGGGAGCCTAACGGTAGATCAGACGCGAATCCTTGCTGGAACGGTGAATTTGAAGGTGGTGCCGGTGCGGTCGCTTGACGCGACCCAGATCCGGCCGCCGAACGACCGTTCGACGACGAGCCGGCAGAGATACAGGCCAAGCCCCAGTCCCCCCTGTGATCGGTTGCGACCGGCCGGCCCCGTCTTCTCGAAGAGAGTCTCGACGCTTGCCGTCGGCAGGCCCTGCCCGCGGTCGGTGACTGTGATCTCGAGCCAACCACGCTGCGCCTGGCGCGCCTCGACGAGTACCGAACCGGAGGTGTACTCGAGAGCGTTGCCAATGAGGTTCGTCAGGACCTGGCCCACGTGCGCCGGCTCGCAGAAGGCCGGAGGCAAGCCCGCCGGAAGGGCAACCTGCACCGCCGCGGAGCGCTCTGGATATTTGTGCAGCAGGACCCCCATCACGCCATCGAGGGCTGGGCCCAGGTCGACCGGCTCGGGGCTCGGCTCGAAGTGCCTGGTTTCAAGCTTCGCGATGATCAGCTGGCTCTCGACAAGACTGAGCAACCGGTCGGACGACT
>DATHDR010000232.1:0-2185 GCA_035318965.1 Verrucomicrobiia bacterium
GCGGAGGGATACGTAATTGGATCGCCCCTTGAGAAGGCAGGCGGTGAAGTCCCACGGCAGCCACTCACGCAACCCAGGGAGATCCTTGGTCATGAGCTGCTCCTGCAGCGTGTGGGTGTTGGTCGACACCACGATTCGCTCGTCATGGCGGACCGCTCGGGCAATCGAGGGCACGAGGTAGGCAAGGCTCTTGCCAGTGCCGGTGCCGGCCTCCACGATCAGGGTGCCGCCACGAGCCTGGATCTGGGCGACGGCGAGCAGCATCTGAAGCTGCGGCTCGCGGTGCTCGTAGCCCGGGAGCAGGCCGGCCAGGGGTCCCTCAGGGCCGAGCATTGCGACCATCAGAGCCGGATCGTCAGGCGGGGGCCCGGCCGCTTTACCGTGACCTGACTCGACAACCTCGGCTGCCGCCGGTCCAGGGTCGGGGTTGGGGGCCGTCAGCGCGTCTGCGAAGAAGCGGGCGATGGACCATTCGTACGGCGCCACGAGCGCCAGCATCGACTCCTTCAAGGTCTCGTCCAGGGCTGCAGCTTCGTCGCGCAGCCGGAGCAGCAGCTGGCGCGTGGCGTCGGCATCGTCGAGAGCGCGGTGAGGCCGCGGTTGGTTGAAGCCCATCTCAGTCGCCAGCAGCGGGAGGCTGTGGCTCGCCGCCGAGGGCAAGAGGATGCGTGCCACGTCAAGCGTGTCGAGGATCTCCGTCGCCGGGTCCCACAGGCCCGCCGCGGCCAGGAAGTCGACGTCGAGGCGGGCGCCGTGGCCGACTGGCTGCCGGCCCTGAAGGAATTCGGCCAGCTCGCGCAGCGCAGATTCGGCGCTGGCCGCCCCGCGGAGCTCCTCCGGCTTGATCCCGGTCAGGCGTAGGACCGTCTCGGGCACGGCGCGGCCGGGATCGACGAGACGCTCCAGCGTCGTGGTGATCCGATCGTTGGTGAAGGCCACCGCGCCGACCTCGATGACTCTGTCTCGGGCCGGGTCGAGACCGGTGGTCTCGAGGTCGAGGGCTGCGTATTCCGGCACCGGTACCCGGATTCTACGTAAGGATGTTCGAAGCGGGGTCTAAGCGAAGCGCACGTTGCTATATTTGCGCCCGATGTTAACCGGGGCGATCGAAGCACCCAAGCGACTCGAGGACCTGCACGTGCGCCGGGACCTTGTCGCGAGCCTGCTGCTTCGAACCATCGCGTTCGCAGACCAGCTGAGCGGGGCGGCGATCGAGACACGGCTCGGATTGCCGTTCGAGACGCTGCTGCCGATCATCGAAGAGTTCCAGAAGACTCAGCTCATGGACACCATGGGATTCTCGAATGATCCCGGTGTCGAGGGCCGGCCGATCCCTGTCCGAATGAATTACGTCGTGTCAAGTGCCGGCCGCCAGCGAGCCTCCGAGATGTCCTCTGTGCAGACGCGATACCTCGGCCCGTGTCCCATCAACTTCGACGACTACCTCGGGCTCGTCCGCTCGCAGGTCACCGGGAAGGCAAACGTCACCGACGCCCTGCTGAAGAAAGCCCTCGGTACGCTCGAGCTGGAGCAGCATGTCATCGACCAGATCGGCGGCGCGATGGTCTCGCGGGCGTCGCTGTTCATCTTTGGCGCACCCGGAAACGGCAAGAGCACCATCACGGAGCGCATGGCCCTTTTGATGGGCGCCCCGATCGAGATTCCACACGCCGTCGCGATCGGCGACGAGATCATTCGCGTGATCGACCCGGTCTATCACAAGATCGCCGAGGGCGAGCAGCCGATCGACCGCCGGCTCGTCAAGGTGGAGCGCCCGGTGGTCGTGGCCGGTGGTGAGCTGAAGCTGCAGCAGCTGGACCTCACATACGACGCGTCCAACCGCTACTACGAGGCGCCTCTCCAGTGGAAGGCGAACGCCGGCGTTTTCGTGATCGACGACTTCGGCCGCCAGGAGGTCCCGCCGATGCGGCTCCTCAACCGGTTCATCGTGCCGATGGAGAAGAAGGTCGACTACCTGGACCTTTCCGCTTCCGGCCGCAAGATCGAGCTGCCCTTTTTGTGCCAGGTCGTCTTCTCGACCAATCTCTCACCCACAGAGCTCGTCGACGAGGCCTTCCTGCGCCGCATGGCGTACAAGATCGGGGTCGGCAACCCGTCGCCTGAAGCGTTCGGGCGCATCCTCCGGTACGAGTGCGACCGCCAGGGAGTCCAGTTCGACGAGAAG
>DATHDR010000233.1:0-3358 GCA_035318965.1 Verrucomicrobiia bacterium
TAGCTCCCGAAATTGTGCATTGCAGCGATTCGACGAAAAGTGCCAAAAGCTGACTCATGCACCGCAGCAAAGGACACAGGTGGTCACTCGATCACCTCGTCGGCGAGCGCGATTAGCGTCGGCGGAATTTCAATCCCAAGCACCTTCGCGGTTTTAAGGTTGATCACGAGATCGAACTTCGTCGGTTGAATTACCGGGAGATCACCCGGCTTCTCGCCTTTGAGAATACGCCCCGCGTACACGCCAAGTTGACGATAGACCTCGCCGATGCTGGGACCGTAGCTAATCAGACCACCGGCTTCGACGAACTGGCGTATCTCGAAGATCGATGGCATTGCGTGGCGCGCCGACAGCGCTACGATTTGGTTTCGCCTGCTGTTGAAGAAAGGGTTGCCGACCAGCGCGACCGCGCCAACGCCAGCATCGCCGAGGGCCGCGAAGGCGGATTGCCGGGCGACAATCAAGATGAGAGGCCAGCGACAATCAAGATGAGAATGGCGCAGGGGGTGGGCTGACGGAGGGAGGGCGTAGCCCGACCGAAGTCAGGCTACCCCCGGCGGGCGCGTTTTCCCCAGGGGACAGACAGTCGTCGTCTGGCGGTCGGAGCGGTTAGGCGCAGCATCTGATTCTTTCTCACGAGAAGGATCAGCAGCTTGCCTGGCCGACATATCACCGACTGCCAGACGAGGTTGTACATGAAGTCCCGTCAGACCAACGTCCCGGCCCTCGCCGCTGCGAAGGCCGGGTTCAGCACCGCCACCGCCTATCGGATCGAAGCCGATCCCCGGCTACCGTCCCAGAAAGAGAAGCCCCGCGGGCGCCGCCGCCCCGACCCGCTCGCGGGAGTGTGGGACAGCGAGATCGTGCCGATGCTGGAAGCCGCACCCGGCATCCGCGCGGTGGGCATCTTCGAAGAGATTTGCCGTCGGCATCCCGAGATCGTCACGGGGGTGCGCCGGACCTTGGAGCGCCGCATTGGCAAATGGCGGGCTCTCTACGGCCCCAGCCGGGATGTGATCTTCCGCCAGGAGCACCCGCCGGGCCGGATGGGCCTGTCCGACTTCACCGACGTGAGCGCGCTTGGGATCATGATCGCGGGCACGCGGTTCGATCATCGGCTCTATCACTTCCGGCTGGCGTTCTCGGGCTTCGAGCATGCTCATGTTGTGCTCGGCGGCGAGAGCTTCGTGGCGCTCGCGGAAGGCCTGCAGAACGCGCTGTGGGGGCTGGGTGGGGTACCACAACAGCACCGCAGCGACAGCCTGTCGGCGGCGTTCTGCAATCTCGATCGTGATGCCCAGGAGGATCTCACCCGCCGCTATGAGGAGCTGTGCGCCCATTACGGCATGATGCCGTCGCGCAACAATCGCGGCGTCGCGCACGAGAACGGCTCGATCGAGAGCTCCCATGGTCACCTCAAGAGCGCGCTTGGCGACGAACTCTTGCTGCGCGGCTCGCGCGAGTTCGAGGATCTCACTGCCTACCGTCGCTTCATCGACGAGGTGGTCGGGCGGCGCAACGCAAGGAACCGCAAGCGCATCGAGATCGAGCGAGCTGCGCTCAAGCCACTGCCCGATCGGCGAACGGCCGACTATGAGGAGGCTCGCGTCCTGGTCACGTCGAGTGGCGGCTTCATCCTGCGACGGGTCTTTTATAGCGTTCCTTCGCGGCTGATCGGCCACCGTCTGAATGTTCACCTCTACGATGACCGACTCGACTGCTTCCTCGGCTCCACGCACCTGCTGACTTTGCGGCGCGGTCGGCCGCCGCAGGGCAGCGGCAAGCACGGCCACGTCGTCGACTATCATCACGTCATTCATGCCCTGCGCAAGAAGCCGATGGCGCTGCTCAATCTGGTCTATCGCGATCAGCTGTTCCCGCGCCGCGCTTATGCCCGCGCCTTCGAGGCGCTGTTGGCCAAGGAGAGCGAGAAGCAAGCCTGCCGGACAATGGTCGGCCTGCTTGCGCTCGCTCATGACCGCGCCTGCGAAGCCGAACTCGCGCATGTGATCGACGCCGATCTAGACGCCGGTTGCCTGCCTGATCTCGACCGACTGCGCGACTGCTTCAAGCCCGATCGGGCAGTCATCCCCCACGTTGCCGTCGAGCTTGTGCCACTCTCCGCCTACGACGAGTTGGCTGCTGTTCACGCGCCGAAGACCGGCCCCGTGCGCGATGGAGGCGTGGCATGAAAACGGCCAGTCCTGTCGACGCGGCGCGTATCGAGCTGCTGCTCTCCGACCTGCGCCTGCCCGCCATCAAGCTGATGTGGGCCAAGCTCGCCGAGCAATCCGACAAGGAAGGCTGGCCGGCAGCTCGCTTCCTTGCCGCGCTCGCCGAGCACGAGATCGCCGATCGCGGTCGCCGCCGTATCGAGCGTCACCTTGCTGAAGCACGGCTGCCCGTGGGTAAAACCCTCGCCAGCTTCGACTTCGAGGTCGTGCCCATGGTCAGCAAGGCACAGGTGATGGCGCTGACCGCAGGCGATAGCTGGCTCGAAAAGGGCGCCAATCTCTTGTTGTTCGGCCCGCCCGGCGCGGGCAAGAGCCATCTTGCGGCAGCCATCGGACTCGCTCTCGTCGAGCACGGATGGCGGGTGCTGTTCATGCGCACCAGCGATCTCGTCCAGCGCCTGCAGATCGCGCGCCGCGAGCTCACCCTCGAAAGCACGCTCGCCAAGCTCGACAAGTATCACCTGCTGATCCTCGACGACATCGCCTATGTCAGCAAGGATCAAGCCGAAACGAGCGTGCTGTTCGAGCTGATCGGAACCCGCTACGAGCGACGCTCAATGCTGATCACCGCAAACCAGCCATTCGGTGCATGGAGCAAGGTGTTCCCGGATCAAGCTATGACGCTGGCAGCCATCGATCGCCTTGTCCACCACTCAACCATCCTCGAGATGAACGTCGAGAGCTATCGACGCCGCGCCGCGCTCGACCGCAAGCGTGGCCGAGGTCGGGCCCCAACCCACGCGACAATCAAGGACAGGGGCTGATTGACGCTCAGCGACAATCAAAAAAGCGGCACCAGGAGGAATTGAAGGAAGGCACAAAAAGGGGGGGTATCCTCAAAAAACGCACCAGCGGCCTTCCTACGGGCTCGCCTTCTGCGAACCAGGCACATTTGACGCCGATCGACGATCAGATGGCCTCTCGTCGAGGGAGATCGCGCCGTGCAAAAAGTGCTTGCGAACCGGAAGACCAAAGGAGATCATAACGCCGCTACCGGCCGCCGCTTCACGCCCTGATCGCCGCTAGTCCTTCTCATCCAGATTGTCGCGCGACACAGCCCCTTCGGTCCAGCTCCATTACAGAGCCTTCGTCCCTACTACGGGCTGCTCCGCCCCTGTGCTCCG
>DATHDR010000234.1:0-2990 GCA_035318965.1 Verrucomicrobiia bacterium
AGGGCCACCGCCACACTGACAAGAACCAGCGTCATGCCCAGCAGGAACACGTCTCCCCGGTTCAATGGGTGTGCTCCAGGGCATAGGTGAGCCCCCACAAGGCCACAGCCATCCAGACGACGCCTTCAACGGTCAACCGCCAGCCAACCACAGGAAGCCAGACCTCTCTCATGTAAGGGAAATTTAGTACTGACTAGTAATCACCACGACCGCGAACACATATCGCAGCGGGAAGCGCCGCCACTGCCGAGAATGCCGGAAGTTGAGGATGCGCCAGCGACGCCTAGCGCTTTAGTAAACAGGACCATATCGCTGGCCCGTGGTCGTAATAGTCACGTGGCAGTCCTGCGGCCCCCAGCCCTTCGAGGCCGCGTCCTTCAGTTCCTGGGG
This sequence comes from Verrucomicrobiia bacterium, assembly GCA_035318965.1. GTDB lineage: Bacteria > Chloroflexota > Dormibacteria > Dormibacterales > Dormibacteraceae > Palsa-870. The sequence continues at coordinate 391 of DATHDR010000234.1, forward strand.
CGTGGTCGGGAACTCCAGGTGATCGGCCGTCATCCCGGCGAAGTAGGGCTTGCCGTGGGCATTGCCCCGGTCGGGCGCGCCCATCGCAGCGATGCCGGCGTCGGGGAACAGCCCCCACGCACCGCCGGCGGGCCGTGCCAGGAACGCTCGGATCTGAAGCGGCGGGTCGAACACGGCCAGTCCTTTCGGTCGCGGGGTGGACGGCGGAACGGGAGCAGGTTGGCCCAGGACGAGGGAGATGAAGTAGTCGATCGGGAATCCGGGGCCCGGATCCCAGTGGTCGCCCCCGAAGGCCTTCGAGCACTCGAAGTGGGTCGTGATGCCCGGCAGGCCCGCCAGGAGCTCGGGAGCGCGCCGGAAGACGATCGGAATCCCCTTCTCGTCCGCCTTGGCCCGGACCCTCTGAGAGGCGATCGCCAGCATGTCGTGGCCGTAGGGGTCGAGCCACTCGTTCGTGGCCTGGGCTGCGTAGCCGGTCATCTCGAAGTGGTAGCCAAGGGAGTTGGCTCCGGGCGCCGCCCATGCGACGTCGCCGTCCTGGACGCACTGAATCACAGCCCCGTTGTCGATGCACTCGTGTGCCGAGGCCCCGCTCTGGCGGGGCACGTCCATCGTGGCGAAGTAGTTCGCGACGGCGGCGGCGATGCCCCCTTTGTTCGGTGCCTGCATGTCGTGGAGAACGAGCCAGATGATCCGGCGAGTCCCGACCGGTGTATAGAACTTCGCCTGCACGAAGGGGATGGCCATCAGGCCCCCGCCGTCGAGTCGAGGAGGTTCAACAGGAGTCGAATGAGGGCCGTGCATTCTCGGGTCAGCAGCGCCACCTGTGCGACGACGTCCACATTGGCCGGCGCCGGGAGGGCGAGGTAGGTGGCGTTCTTGGCCAGCGCCGCCTGCGCCCGCTGCTGGAGCGTCCCGTAATTGGCAACCAGCGTTTGCCGGGCGGCTTCGATCGCCGGAGCCGCTGCATTGCGGGCGTCGAAGTCAGCCTGCTCGGCGGGCGTCAACGGGACAAGCTTGGTCTGTCCGTTGCTGCAGTCGATGTCAAGTTTTTGGGCCATCTACATCTCCCCGTAGAGTTGTGCTGAGGTCCCGGCGATGAAGTTCCCGGCGCTCGGCTTGAGCAGGATCGACGTGATGACAGCCCCCGAGCGCCAAAATCCAGCGGCCAAACCTGTCTGCACGTTGGTCGTCGAGTTGGCAAGCTTGAATCCCGTGCGGCTCAGCGCTGTCTTCTGGAACACGGCCGCGGCGTAGTTGGCAATGTCGATCCGGGTCTGACCGGCAACACTCGCCGGGGCATTGGCCGCGCTGATGATGCCCAGCACCATCTGGGCAAAAGCTACGTTCTCTGCCCCGGCCCAGGCCGCCGAGCCCGAACCGTCGATCAGCTCCGAATCGTAGTTGTTGCCGGTGTCGCCATTGAACTGAACGTACAGTTGAGCGTTGGTGGCCGCCGTGTCCCCGCGGGCCTGCAGGACGATGTAGAGGTTCCGGTACGTGCTGGGGATGCTGGAAAAGTTGATGTTGGCAACGGCACCGACAGCAATGGACTCGGCGATCTTGGTGACCCGGTTGTCGTAGAGGTACTGCAGGTTGTCCCGCAGATAGGTGTTGATGTCGACGATCGACAGCACCTCGGCCCCCCACGTCTTGACGGGCGTCGTGAAGGCTGCCATCAGAAGGCCACCAGGTCAGCACCGCCGACGGAGCTCGTGCCGACGACAAAGGGCTTGATCTGCAGGTCGGTCCCCGTCGTGTGGAAGGTCACGTCCCAGTGGCCAGTGGGAGCGTTGTGGTCGATGCCGACGATCAGCACGTCCTGGGAGATGCGGGCCCCGCCGCCGAGCGGTGTGAAGGCGACCGTGACACGGTCCCAGACTTTCCGGCCGAGCACGGCGTCCTGATTGGAGTCGGTGAGCGGCACGACGACCTTCTCGAAGCGCCAGCGGTTCGGGTTCTTCAGTAGCTGCAGCAGCCACTGAGTCTGAGCGGCGGCGTCGATGTCCGTCGAGGCGATGCTGGTGCTGGCCCGCACCTGAACCGTGCCGTAGGCCGTGACCTGCGCCTGGTCGATCGCCACGGAAACGACGCCGTTGCGCCGGGAAATCTCGATCCGGTTTGCGAACTCGACGTCGTCGAACACCAGGCCCAGGTCCGACCACCCGATCTCCGTGCCCCCCTGGTCCCCGAAGGTTGCCTGGGAGACGGTGTTGCGGGCCGGGCCGGTCTGGATGGAGCGCCGGTTGCGGAGCGTCACCTTCCCGTCCTGGCTCATGACAAGGCAGCCGCCCTCGGTGGCATCCACGTCGCGAAGGTGGTCGAGCAGCTTGGTGCTGCCGGTCAGGTCTCCCGCTCTCGTGAGAACGGCCACGCCGGCGTCGAGGTCACGGTCGCCCGCCGGCCAGTTGATGGCGTCGAGGAAACGGGTGATCCGCCCGTCTGAAGCGTCTCCGATCCAGGCGTTCCGGGCGTCATAGTGTGCGGTGACCCGGGCTGAGGAGAGCGCTGTGCCATAGACCGCAATCTCGGCGAGCGAACCGTTGAAGCGCTGGTTGGTCGGGTCGGAGCCTCCCTGGCCGATGAGCCACGTTCCTGCG
>DATHDR010000235.1:0-27979 GCA_035318965.1 Verrucomicrobiia bacterium
GCCATCGCAACCATGGACTCACAGAAAGGGCCCGCCGGCCGCTCCGGCCGCCTTTCGCGCCCGATCGCCTTCGGAGCGATCACGGCGATCTTTGTGCTCTTCGCCGCTGCGGCGAGCGCGCCGACGCCGCTGTACGTCGTCTACCAGAACGAGTGGGGTTTCTCCAACACAACGCTGACGGTCATATTCGCGGTCTACGTCCTTGGCCTCATCGGCTCCCTTCTCGTTCTCGGTGGCCTTTCCGATCATGTCGGTCGTCGCCCCGTACTTGGCGCGGCGATTGCTCTGGAGGGGGTTGCCTTCGTCCTGTTCTTCATCGCAGGTGATGTCACGGTCCTTCTCGCCGCTCGCGTCGCCCAGGGCGTCGCCACCGGCGTCGCGTTCTCAACGCTCGGAGCGACGCTGGTCGATCTGAACCCTCCTCACTCCCCCGGCCGCGCCGGACTCGTCAATGGCGTCGCGCCAATCAGTGGCCTCGCAGTTGGAGCCCTTGGCTGTGGTGCGCTCGTCCAGTACGCACCTGCACCCACGCAGCTCGTCTTCGGCTTGCTGCTGGCCGGAACGGTTATGGCCGGCGTCGCCGTCGCCCGCGTGCCCGAGACGTCGGCGCGACGCCCGGGCGCCGTCGCCTCGCTGATACCGATACTCGGCATCCCTGCCCGGCTGCGCCCGGACGTTTATGCCCTCGTCCCGATCATCCTGGCCAGCTGGGCGCTTGGAGGGTTGTATCTGTCGCTCGGGCCCTCGGTCGCCGTCAGCCTTTTCGGCCTGAGCAACCACCTCATCGGCGGCTTTGTCGTAACGCTGCTGTGCGGCGCCGGCGCCCTGACCGCCTTCGTACTGCGGACCTGGCCCACGAACAGGGTCTTGGTACTTAGCGCAATTCTGCTCTCTGCCGGGACTGCGTTGACGCTCGCAGGCGTGGAAGTTCATGCCGTGGCGCTGGCCGGCGCCGGGACGATCGTTGCCGGTGTCGGTTTCGGGGCTTCCGCCCTCGCCTCGTTCGGGACGCTGGCGCGAATTGCCGCGCCCGGAGAGCGCAGCGAGCTCCTCGCCTTCGCCCTTGTCATCGCCTACCTGGCCTTCAGCCTCCCGGCTCTCGGCGCTGGATTCGCCAGCACCTCATTCGGTCTGCACGGCACAACGGTGGTGTACAGCCTCTGTGTCGTCGCCCTCGGCGTTATCGCCCTGGTCGCCCAGGGCATGCGTTCTGCCCGACTCAATGAGCAGTCAGCAAGTGGGTGAAGTTCGCCGCGAACCACTCCGAGTCAGGAGCTTGCCTCGACGCGGGCAAGCGCCCGCTTCATCTGAGAGCGAAGTATGCCGGCGCCCGCAACCGAGAGAGCTACGCCGAGCACGCGGCCCTTCCAGCCCTTGCCGTTGCGAACTACGGTGACCTCGATCGTCGTACCGCCGGCTGAGCCCGGAGTGAGTCGATAGTCCCAGCGGCTGCCCGGGCCCCAGGTGTTCGAGTCGAGGGTCTCGATTGCAACCGTGTGCGCGGCGGCATCCCAGGTGTATCGCTCGCGTTCCCAGACGCCACCTGCGACTGAGCTTCCTTCGGTGACCTCGGCCCAGCCCGGTCCCTGGGCGTGGACCTTGAAGTGCGCGGTGTCGACATTTGGCCAGACCTCCGCCCGCCTTGGCCCGAAGTCGGTCAGCGCCGCGAGCACCGTTTTGGGCGCCAGCGGGGACTGTAGCTTGAAATGGACGGTCACGGCCGCTCGCCTCCATTGAATAGTCGTCGGAAACTCATAACGGGCGTCCATCATCTCCCGTCGCCGCTTCAAACGAGGGCGGCGATCATCGCTTCGGCCACGAAGCGACCATAGGTTTTCAGAGGCATGCTCCGGCGCAGAACCAAGAGCTCGTAAAGCTCTATCGAGCTGTAGGTCCATAGCACGTCCGCAGCGTCCGCGGTCGTGATACCGGGCCGCAGATGGCCTGCCGCGGCAAAGCGCCGTGCGTTGTCGGTCATGCGGCGAAGGCGGTCCTCGTCCATCTCTTCGAGAAGACGACGGAGCTCAGGGTGGGTGCCCGCGGCGTCACGCACCAGCAGAAGGATCGGCGCGGCAATGGGCGCGATCTCCATGACGAATTCGCCCCAGCGCCTGATGATCTCTCGTGGATCAGGCTGGAGCGCCTGTATCTCGTCTGACCGCTGCTCGGCTGGTATGGGGCCGGTGCCCAACAGGACCCGCGCGCGGATGGCACGGATCAGACCCGGCTTTCCTCCGAACGATTTGTAGATAGTGTCCACAGACACGCCAGCGTCTTTCGCGATCATCGCGATCGTCGTCTTCGCGTAGCCGTCGCGAAGGAAGCGTCGCTCGGCTCGCTCAATGATCCGAGCGTGGTTCTGATTGGCCTGCTCTCGCCGCAGCCTCACGTCATAGGTGCGCTTGCGCTTGACAGCGCGGGACTTGCGGCGCATACTCGCCATTGGTTCTAGCATACTGGAACGAAATAGAGGTGGGAAGGCATGGAGCAATCTCTCGCGACGATCGATCGGTTGGTGCGCGCGACGAACCAACATGATCTCGAGGCTTTGACAGCATGTTTTGCCGAGGACTACGAGAACGAGACTCCGGCGCATCCAGCCCGTGGCTTTCGCGGCCAGGCCCAGGTTCGCCGGAATTGGGAGCAGATCTTCGCGTTCGTCCCTGACATCCACGTCGAGGTCGTTCGGAGCGCCATCGAGGCCGACACCGTCTGGACCGAGTGGGAGATGCGAGGCACCCGCCGAGACGGGAGGTCCCATTGGTCGCGCGGCGTCATCGTCTTCGGTGTCGATGACGACGTCATTCGCTGGGCTCGCTTTTATGTCGAGCCTGTGGATGAGAGTGATGCCACGGTCGACGACGCCATCCGCGAGCAGGTGGTGCGGCAATGATCCTGGTCGCCGGCGGCACCGGCCACCTTGGGATCGAGCTGGTTCCTATCCTGACTGCCCGAGGCATCCCGGTCCGGGTCGTCACTCGCGATCCGGACCGCGCGCGCCAGCGCCTGGGGGAGACACCGCAGTTGGCCAAAGGGGACGCGCGGAGTCCTCATACATTGGACGTGGCTCTGAAGGGCGTCGACGCCGTGGTTTCGGCGATGACAGGTTTTGGACCTGGTGCACCTGGGCCCCGGGCGGTGGACTACGAGGGCAACCTGAACCTGATCAGGGCGGCGGAGGCAGCAGGCGTGCGCCGCTTCGTGCTCGTCTCAATCCACGGCGCCACGGCCGACCATGCGATGGAGCTCTGGCGGATGAAGCATCGCGCCGAAGAAGCGCTCCGAGCCAGCCGGCTCGATTGGGTCATCGTGCGTCCAAACGCATTCATGGAGCTGTGGGCCGAGATTGTCGGTGGACCGATATTCAAAGATGGCAAGGCGACTGTTTTCGGTCGCGGGGACAACCCCATCAACTTCAACGCGGCCACCGATGTTGCTCGTTTCATCGAGCTGGCGCTTTTCGATCCCGGTCTCAGCCGAACGATTCTTTCCGTCGGCGGCCCAGAGAACCTGACCTTAAACGAGCTGGTAGGTCAGATCGAGCGGGCGGCCGGCCGGAAGGCTGCTGTGAAACACGTTCCCGTGTCGATGATGCGGCTGATGTCGTTGGTGATGCGACCTCTCAAGCCTGATGTTGCCGCCATGATTCAAGGCGGGATCGCTTTCGACACGGTCGACATGACCTTTGACTCCTCCGAACTTCGCCGCCGCTTTCCCCAAATCGAGCTAACCCGCATGGCCGACGTGCTCGGCCGGCAAGGAACTGCCTCTAGACCAGCCACAGTACATTCGTAGCGCAGCGACTTATGGCTCTCAGCTCCTGGCGTTGTAGTGGAGGTGAACCACGCCGTTGTGGAGATGGCGTTCGTCCATCAGCTCGAGCTGCGCAGGTCGTCGGGAAGCGCCTGGTTGCCGCCTCACTTATTAACCTGCTTGGCCGCCCCCGACCGTCAGGACCACGTTCCCGGTCTTCTGCTGCGTCTCGACGTATCTGGTCGCCTCGATCACGTTCTCCAACGGATAGCACCGGTCGATGACCGCGCGGTACTTCCCAGCCTCGATGAGCTCCTTCAGGAAGATGACGTTCTTCTGTGTGTAGTGAGGCGGGATCGGGAAGAGCACTTTCTTGTCTCCGATCCGCGACGTCCACATCCCAAGGAACAGGTTTCGAAAGCCGTCGGTTGCCACATAGGCGCCGCCACGCTTCAGTGAGCCTTTGCAACGGCTGAACGAGTGCTTGCCGACGGCGTCGAAGATGACGTCGTAGGTTTCACCGTTTTTTGTGAAATCTTCCTTTGTGTAGTCGATCACCCGGTCGGCTCCAAGAGACCTGACCAGGTCGACGTTCTTGGTGTTGCATACCGCGGTGACATCGGCCCCGAAGTATTTGGCGAGCTGCACCCCAGCGGTGCCGATCGATCCAGATGCGCCATAGACGACGATCCTGTGGCCCTTTCCGACGTGCGCCGCCTCCAGGCACATCAGAGCCAGGATCACTCCGTCGGTGACCGCCGCAGCTTCTTCGAAGGTCATGCCGGCCGGCTTGTGCGCGACCGGGGCGCTCTCCTGCAGGCAGATGTACTCCGCGTGCGCTCCCGTCCTGAACGAAGGAGTTGAGCCAAAGACATGGTCGCCGACCGCGAACCGGGTGACCGCCGCCCCGATTGCCTCAACCTCTCCAGCAAGTTCCGTACCGAGGATTTGTTGCTTCGGCCGGAGTAGGCCGAAGAAGAGGCGGACGATGAGCGGCTTGCCTGCGCGAAGCCCGATATCAGTCCGGGTGACCGTCGTGGCGTGGATCTTGATCCGCACTTCGTTCGCTTTAGGCATGGGCTGATCGACGTTTTCGACCCTCAGGACCTTCGGAGGCCCGTACCTCTCATAGACAACCGCTCTCATCCGGTCCCCTTTTTGCCATCGACCGTCAGGACGACGTTCCCGGTCTTCTGCTCCGTTTCCACATATCGGGTCGCCTCGATCACGTCCTCCAGGGGGTAGCACCGATCGATGACCGCTCGGAACTTCCCGGCCTCGACGAGCCCCTTGAGGAAGAGGACGTCTTGCTTCGTCTGCCGAGGTGGCATCTGAAACACCACCCTTTTGTCTCCAGCGCGTGAGGGCCAGAGCGCCAAGATGAGATTCTCGAAACCGTCGGTTGGCAGGTACATACCGCCCGGCTCCAGCGATTCGCGGGAGCGCTTGAACGAGTGCTTGCCGACTGCGTCGAAGATGACGTGGTAGGTCTGGCCGTTCTTCGTGAAATCCTCCTGCGTGTAGTCGATCACCCTGTCCGCTCCAAGCGATTTCACGAGCTCGAGGTTCTTTGTGCCGCACACCGCCGTGACGTCCGCGTCGAAGTGCCTGGCGAGCTGGACACCCGCGGTGCCTATGGCGCCAGACGCCCCGTAGATGAGGATCCTGCGGCCCGGCCGGAGATCCGCCTCTGTCAGACACATCAGTGCATTGAGCGCTCCGTCGCAGATCGGCGCAGCCTGCTCGAAGCTCAGGCCGGCCGGCATGTGCGCCATGCGGGCGTTTTCCCGCACACACATGAACTCCGCGTGCGCTCCGAACCTGAGCTTGGTTGTGCCAAAGACGTAGTCACCGACCGCGAACTCCTTGACGGCCGCACCGGCTGCGACGACCTCTCCGGCAAACTCGCTGCCGAGGATCGGCTGCCTGGGCCGGCGAAGGCCCGACACCATGCGGCTCAGAAGCGACATGCCCAGGCCGCTGCGCCGGTTGGCTTCGCGTGTGTGGACGTCCGAGCGGTTGACCGTCGTGGCGTGGACCTTGACGAGGACCTCATCGTCTTTGGGGACAGGCCGCTCGACCTCTGTCAGTCGCAGCACTTCCGGCGGCCCGTACGTGTCGTAGACAACCGCCTTCATGAATCTCCCTTCCTTCTCTCGTTTGGCTGCCGGATCGGTCCGCCGAGCTTCCACATCCGACCCGCTCGATATAGCTCCGGCGGCTTGCCGCCGCTTGATCCGGGGCGAGCTCGCCGTCCGGTTGGGATGACCCAACCGATCTCGGCGACGACCGTCCTTCGGAAGTTCGCGCCGTCGAGGTGCACGCCCCAGATGCCCTCGTACACCGCCCTCAGCTCGGCGATCGTGAAGGTCGGTCCTACAAACGCCGTTGCCATGCCGGTGTGGTCAAGGTCGACGCGGGCGCGGTCGACCGCGTCGCGCAGGATCCGCGCGTGGTCGAACGCCAGCTCGACCTTGCCGTCCAAGGCATCCGACACGGGAATCAGAGCGGCTGCCGCCGCGTCTGAGCCGGCCACGACCGCGCCCACGTCGCGAAGCACCGCGAGGTAGGCGACCGTGACGACGTTCATTCGAGGGTCGCGGCCGGGATCGCCGTAGGCGCCGAACTGTGTCAGCAAGCTCGCGCTGTCGACTCCGGTTTCCTCGGCAAGCTCTCTCTTCGCCGCCTCGTCCAGCGTTTCGGTCGGGCGCTTGAAGCCACCTGGAATTGCCCACATCCCCTCGAACGGCGCCACCCCGCGGCGCACGAGCAGCACGTGAGGCCGGCCGTGGGACATGGTGAGGATCACGATGTCCACCGTCACCGCGAACGCGGGGAACTGCGAGGGGTCGTAGTTCGCCGGCATTCCCTCACGGCTGGTTTTGGTCGTCACGACTATTACCCTATCACAAGTTATGGTCGGAGCGACCAAAACTGTTTAAGCTAGGGCGGCATGGCCTGCGTCCATGCTCAAGAATGGCTAGATTGCAGGGGACCGATGAGTTTGGCGCCATCGGTCAGTCTGAAGAGTTGAATGACCTACGCAGGCCCAGCAGAGGAGTGAGGCGATGAGCAAGGTACGGGTACTCGTCGGGACGAAGAAAGGCGCGTTCGTATTGAGCTCGGACGAGAGCCGCAAGAGCTGGAAGGTCGACGGCCCGCACTTTGCGGGCTGGGAGATCTACCACCTCAAAGGTTCGCCGGCAGATCCGGAGCGCCTCTACGCGTCCCAATCAAGCGGCTGGTTCGGCCAGGTGCTGCAGCGCTCGAACGACGGGGGCAAGACCTGGGAGGCCGCTGGCAACGAGTTCAAGTACGAGGGCACGCCCGGCACGCACGTCTGGTACGACGGATCACCACACCCCTGGGAGTTCAAGCGTGTCTGGCACCTCGAACCCTCGCTCAAAGACCCGGACACGGTGTATGCGGGCGTCGAGGACGCGGCCTTCTTCAAGTCGACCGATGGCGCCAAGACATGGAACGAGCTGCCAGCTCTTCGCACGCATGAATCAGCCGGCGGCTGGGCGCCGGGCGCCGGTGGGCTTTGCCTGCACACAGTCGTCATCGACCCGACCAACACGGACCGGATGTACATCGCCATCTCGGCGGCCGGTGTCTTCCGGACCGACGACGGGGGCAAGTCGTGGCGGCCGGCCAACCACGGGCTGAAGTCCACCACGATGCCAGACCCGGACGCAGAGGTCGGCCATTGCGTCCACCGCATCGCCATGCATCCCTCGCGGCCGAACACGCTCTTCATGCAAAAGCACTGGGATGTGATGCGGACCGACGACGGCGCAGAGTCGTGGACGGAGATCAGCGGGAATCTGCCGACCGACTTCGGCTTTGTGGTCGACGTCCACGCGCACGAACCGAACACCGTCTACGTGATCCCGATCACGAGCGACTCCCACCACTTCGTTCCTGACGGAAAGCTGCGCGTCTACCGCAGCCGGTCCGGTGGAAACGAGTGGGAGGCGCTAACCAACGGTCTGCCTCAGAAGGACTGCTACGTCAACGTGCTGCGCGACGCCATGGCGGTCGACTCCCTTGATTCGTGCGGTGTGTACTTCGGCACCAGTGGGGGGCAGGTTTACGCTTCGACTGACGCGGGCGACACGTGGGCGCCTATCGTTCGCGACCTGCCGCAAGTGCTCTCGGTCGAAGTCCAAACCCTGAAATGATCCGCGTCACCCTCCCGGCGAATCTTCGAACGCTGGCCGGCGTCGGCAGCGTGGTCGAGCTGGACGTGCCCAGCCCGGTGACCCAACGGTCGGTCCTCGACGTGCTCGAGAAGAGTTACCCCGCCCTGCGGGGGACGATTCGAGACCTGGACACGAAGAAACGCCGGCCGATGGTGAGGTTCTTCGCCTGCGAGGAGGACTGGTCGGACGTCTCGCCGGACGATCCCCTGCCCGATGAGGTGGTGGCGGGCAAGGAGCCCTTCCTGATCATCGGCGCGATCGCCGGAGGCTGACGCCGAGCCGTACCACACGGTCACCGCGCCCCGCTCGCGACCGGCTGCCTAGACTCGACCTCCCATGGAGCCCGCTGCCCGAGTCACCGCACCGCGACCTCCGGTCGCCCCGCGAAGGTTCAAAGTCCTCGAGGCCCACGGCGATCGCAGGGTTGATCCGTACTACTGGCTGCGCGAGAAGGACAACCCAGAGGTCCTCGCGTACCTGAAAGCGGAGAACTCTTATGCCGAGGCCGTCATGCGGCCGGCCGCGGCTCTGGAGGAGAAGCTGTACCACGAGATCCTCGGCCGGATCCAGGAAACGGACACCTCGGCGCCGACGCTGTTCAAGGGCTGGTGGACCTACACGCGGACCGTCGAGGGCCTGGACTACGACATCTACTGCCGCAAGCGCGGGTCGATGGAGGCGCCAGAGGAGGTGCTCCTCGATGGCAACGAGCTGGCGAAGGGCCACGAGTACTTCGACCTCGGGTACGTCGAACGCAGCCCCGATGAGAACCTTCTTGCCTACGCCGTCGACCTCGACGGCTCGGAGCGTCACGAGCTCCGCTTTCGAGACCTCGCCACCGGCAAAGACCTGGATGACATCGTTGTCGGCGTCTACCACGGCTCCGCCTGGGCCGCCGAGAGCAGGACGTTCTTCTACGCAAGGCCGGATGACGCCATGCGTCCGTACCAGGTCTGGCGCCATGTCCTCGGTACTCCTGCCGATCAGGACGTGTTGGTGCTTCAGGAGGATGACGAGCACTTCGAGCTCAGCGTCGAGCTGACCAAGAGCGAGCGCTACGTCGTCTTCACGAGCTCGAGCCAGGTGACCAGCGAATGCCGATTCCTGCGCAGCGACGAGCCGGCCGCGCAACCGCGCCTGGTCGAAGCGAGGCGGCATGGAATCGAGTATTCGGTCGACGACCAGGAAGATCGTTTCTTGATCGTGACCAACGATGGCGCGCGCAACTTCAGGTTGATGGCGGCGCCGATTTCCAACCCAGGGCGCGACTCATGGGTGGAGGTGGTGCCCGAGCGCGCGGGTGTGCGGCTTAATTTCATCGACGTCCACATCGACAATGTCGTGCTCGGCCGGCGCTCGGACGGCCTGCAGAGCCTGGAGGTGCTGGATTCCAGGTCTGGTGAGCTGCACGTGGTCGAGCAGCCTGACGCGGCGTACACCGCATACCCCGGCTCCGACCCGAATTACCAGAGCTCGGTGATGCGATTTTTCTACACGTCGCTGACGGCGCCCTTCTCGGCCGTCGACTACGACATGCGCACCCGAGAGCGGACGCTGGTCAAGGAACAGCCTGTGCGTGGCGGTTACGACCGCACCGATTACGTCACCGAGCGTCTATGGGCCACTGCGAGTGACGGAGTCCGCGTGCCGATTTCGATCGTGTACCGTCGCGGTCTCAACCGCGACGGATCGAACCCAACGTTGCTCAACGGGTATGGCGCCTACGAGCTCTCCAGCGATCCGATGTTCGATCCCGTCCGCCTGAGCATGCTCGACCGAGGCTTCGTCTTCGCCATCGCGCATGTACGGGGAGGAGGGGAGCTGGGCCGGGAGTGGTACGAGGACGGCAAGTTCCTTCAGAAGACGAACACCTTCGGCGATTTCATCGCGTGCGCGGAGCGCCTCGTCGAGCTCGCCTATACGAGTCCGCGCCGCCTCGCGATCCGGGGCCGGAGCGCAGGTGGCCTGCTCATCGGCGCCGTGTTGAACATGCGTCCGGACCTGTTCGGCTGCGCGGTCGCACAGGTGCCGTTTGTCGACGCGCTGACGACCATGCTCGACGACAAGCTGCCGCTCACGGTCAACGAGTTCGAGGAGTGGGGGAACCCGGCCGAGCGCGAGTTCTACGAGTACATGAAGTCGTACTCGCCCTACGACAACGTGCATGAGGCTGAGTATCCGGCGCTCCTGGTGACCGCCGGCCTGAACGACCCGCGCGTCTCCTATTGGGAGCCGGCGAAGTGGGTCGCCAAGCTGCGCACTATCAATTCCGGAGAGCAGCCCGTGCTGTTGAAGACGGAGATGGGCTCGGGCCACATGGGCCCTTCCGGCCGCTACGAGTCGTGGCGCGAGGAAGCTTTCATCAGCGCGTTCGTGATGGAGCAGGTCGCGTCTGTTGACTTCGAGACTCTTGAGCTTTAGGCTAGGCCGGTTCGCACACCCACCCGGGTGTGTCCAAATTCCATAAGGAGAGTGCGCTGATGGGCGGCACGTTGAAGGAGCTCTTCGCCACCGAGGGCGAAGTCTGCCTTCTGACCGCACATTGAGCCCGTTCAGGTAAGCATCTAGACAGCAAACAAGTACCGAGAGGGACCGTGCGGTTGTTGGGCACCGCACGGTCCTTTTTTTGTTTCCCTCCCCCGCACCTTTGGGGTCCCCGCGCTCTTGGTGCGCGGGGGTGGTCGAAGCGCCGGGTGGGGAGTGGTGGAGTTGGAATTTCATAGGAGAACTGATGGCGACAACAGCGATAGAGATCCACGGAATCCGTAAAGCGTTTCGGCGCCGCGAGCGCGAAACCGGCGCGCCGTGGTGGCGGCGTGAATGGAAGGACAAGGTCGCCCTTCACGAGCTCGACCTCAAAGTTGAGGCGGGCGGGGTGACGGGCATCCTCGGACCGAACGGAAGCGGCAAGTCGACGCTCATCCGGATCCTCGGCACGCTGCTCACGCCTGACTCCGGCACCGCGATGGTGTTCGGCTGGGACGTGGTCGCTCAGCCGCTGTCGGTGCGGCGCCACGTGAACCGTGTGTCGGTCGAAGCCGCCTTCTTCAAGGAGCTCAGCCCCTGGGAGAACATGCTCTACGCCGCCCGCCTCTATGGCGGCGGAGCCGCCGGCACGCGCGAGCGTGTGATCGAGATCCTCGAGAAGCTCGGGCTACCGCTCGACACCATCGACCAGCCGATGAAGCAGCTTTCCCGCGGACAGCAACAGAAGGTCGCCATCGCACGCAGCTTCCTCACAGCACCGTCGCTGTTATTGATGGACGAACCTACTACCGGCCTCGACCCGCGCTCGAAGAAAGAGGTCCAGGCCTTGCTGCACATGCTCCGCACCGAGCGCGAAGTGACGGTGCTGCTCTGCACGCATGACATGGACGAGGCGGCGGAGCTGTGCGACCGAGTGCTGATGATGGATGGCGGCCGGGTGCTCGCCGACGGAAGCCCGGACGAGCTGTGTCGCCTGCATGCGAACCGCAAGACGAACCCAACGCTCGAGGACGTCTTCATGCACCTGACCGGCAAGAGCTTTGCCGTCGCCGAGGAAAAGGAGGCCGAGGCGCCATGAGCAGCATTGGGGTAAGGCATACCGAGCTCAACGCCCTCTTCGGCTTCGCAGAGCGACAGCTTCATGTGGTCAAGCGCTACTGGCTGTGGGAGGTGGTCTGGCTCTTCTACAGCCTCGTCAGCGTGCTCTCGATCGGCTTTTTGGCTTCGGGCCTGGGCTCGCTCGGCGCGGCAGAGGGCGCGTTCAACCTGCGCAAGGCGCAGCTCTACCTGCTCATCGGCGCCTTGCTGTGGGGCTACCTCTCGCTGGTCTTCATGGAGGCGGCGTACGCCATCGCGTGGGAGAGGTGGGAGGGCACCATCGAGTACACGTTCATGGCGCCTGTCAGGCGTGTCACCCACTTGATGGGCATATGTCTTTTTGCCATCGGCTACGGTCTTGCGCGCACTTTCATCGTTCTGATCGCCGCGGCGTTCATGTTCAACCTCGACTTCTCGAACGCCGACATCCCGGGCGCGCTGGCGGTCCTCGCCGCCTCCACCGTGCCGCTGATCGGCCTCAGCATCCTGACCTCGGTCCTACCGCTCCTCTCGCCGCAGAAGGGTGAGCAGATGTCAATCGCTGTGCAGGGCTTTCTCCTGCTCGTGTCGGGCGTGTACTACCCGCTGAGCGTGCTGCCCGCGCCGATGCAGATCGCGGGCGCCGCGAGCCCGCTCACCTATGCGCTGGAGGGAATGAGGCGGAGCCTGCTTGACGGCGCACGCGTGCCCGACCAGGTGCCGACCATCGGCATCCTGCTCGCCATGGGCGTCGTGATGATCCCGCTCAGCATCTGGATCTTCACCTGGGCCGAAAATCGGGCCAAAAGGCTCGGTCTTCTCAAGCGGAGCGGTTAAAGACAACCACCTAAAACGCTTTTGGCCGTCCATCCGCCGATCCAAACTAATGTTCGAGACTATCACGTTTCGACGCACCACCTTGCGCCGCAAAACCGCCCAGGCACAACAGGTTGTGGTCGAGCCCTGAAGTCACTCGGAAGCGTCTCTACATGTTGTGGTAAAGGTATTGACAGGCTGAGCGTGCCTGGTTAAGGTTTGCGGCGAATCGCGGTGAGCAGTGGGGAGAAGTGGTGAGTCAAAACAACGCAGCAGCATACGTCGCACCCTACGTCCAAGTACAGCACGCCATACACCTCCTCTACGCCACTTCTCCCCGCAGCCGCGATGGGCACCAGGTGCCGGCCAACCACCGCTTCGACAAGGACGGCAATCGCCTGCCGCTCGAGCTCCACGGCTGCGGCTGCAGCCTGTGCGCCCGACGGCAGCGAGATAGTCGCCACTTCTGGGCACGCGAGGTCCGATGAGTGTTCACCGGAGCGCACAGGGTGAGGGTGGACGACAAGGGCAGGCTGGCCATCCCGGCCGCCTTCCGCAAGCAGCTTCCCGAAGGGAGCTTCGTCTCGGTCAGCCAGGACGAGGTCCTGGCGATCTACCCGCCGGAGCTGTGGTCCGCTTTGGCGCAGGAGCTTCGCAGCCCGCTGCCCGGACCGGACCAGCGCGCTCTCGCTCGTACGCTCTACCCGATGTCGGATCCCTTCGAGCCGGATGGTCAGGGTCGGATCAGCCTGCAGCCGGAGCAGCGCCGGTTGGCGGGGATCGAGTCCCCGTCGACGGTGGTGGTGATCGGGACCGGTTCTCGGGTGGAAATATGGCCCGAGGGCCGATGGGACAGCTACAACGCCGACGCGCAGGGACGCTTTACAGAATTCGCTGACAGGGTGATCTCGGGACACTGAGTCCACACCAACCCGCACTTTTACAAGAGGTAATAGAGCTGCTCCAGCCCCGGGTGGGGGCGGTCGCGATCGACTGCACACTCGGGCAGGCGGGCCATGCCCGGCAAATCCTGGAGAGGATCACACCCGGCGGCCGGCTGCTCGGGATCGACCGCGATCCCGTCGCAGTAGAGGCGGCGCGGGTGGCCCTGGCCCAGTTCGGGCCGGCGGTCGAACTTGTACACGGACGCTTTTCTGAGCTCGCCTCGATCAGCGCCGAAAACGGCTTTCTAACGGCCGACTTGATCCTCTTCGACTTCGGTCTTTCCAGCAACCAGATCGACGACCCCGAGCGCGGCTTCAGCTTTCAAAGCGAAGGGCCGCTCGACATGCGAATGGATCCAGGCTCAGGTCATGCGGCATCGAAGATCGTCAACGAGTCGGACGCGCGCGAGATCGAGCGCATCCTCCGGGAGTACGGCGAGGAGCGATGGGCTCGCCGGATCGCACAGTTCATCGTGGCGCGGCGCCCGCTGCGCACCACCCGCGACCTGGCTCAGGCCGTCGAGGCCGCCATTCCGAGAAAGGCATGGCCACGCGACATCAACGTTTCCACCCGGACGTTTCAAGGTCTCCGCATAGCCGTCAACGACGAGCTAGGAGAGATCGAGAAAGGCTTGCGAGCAGCTCTTTCGACACTTAAACCCGGTGGTCGTATGGCGACGATCAGCTTCCACTCCCTGGAAGACCGTTTGGTCAAGTCATTCTTCAACGTCGAGTCCAAAGACTGCATCTGCCCACCCCAGCAGCCAGTCTGCACCTGCGGCCACCGGGCAACCCTCCGCATCATCACCCGTCGACCCGTGCGGCCTTCCGAAGAGGAGGTCGCGTCCAACCCGCGAGCGCGCTCTGCCCGGCTTCGGGTCGCAGAGAAGATCTGACTCCACAAGTCCTGGTGGCCGGCCAACCCCTCCGGCCACCGGGCGCCAACCCCGAAGGGAGTAGCAACTGCTCCCTCTCCCCCTCGGGGAGATTTGGGGAGAGGGGCTTGAGCCAGCAACCGCCACAGCACACATCCAAGAAACGAATGAGGCATACGTCTTGATATCGACCCGAATATTGGCTCGACGCCGCCTGAGCACAGCAGGCGCGCCGCATGCCCCCGCCCCACGGCGGAGGCGGCGCACGCGCGGCTTCATGCAGGTGGCGAGCGCAACCGCAGTCGAAAGGCTGCGGCTGAACTCGTTCGGCCATGCCTACCTCGGGGCCGGCGCCGTCCTGATCGCCGTCCTCTTCTACCTCGGCCTCGCCGCTCAGATCACGCAGGCGTCCTACGACATCACACGCCTCCAGGACCAGCAGCGACAGCTGATCGCTGAGCAGGATCAGCTCCGCTACCAGGAGGTCACGCTCCACGCGCCGGCGCAGGTGCAGCAGCAGGCCGCGCAGAGCGGAATGCAGCGAGTCGTGCCTTCGGGCTATGTAACCGGCCAGCCGGTGGCGATCGACCTGACCGCGCCTGTCGGCCCCGCAGCCGGCGACAGCACTCCCTTGTGGGAACGTGCGGTGGCGGCCGTGGTCAGCACCTTGGGCGGCACGCGCGACGTGCTGGCGTCCACCCGATAGTGTCAGTTGGGGTCCGCAAACGGGCCCCGCGTGTGGAACGTGCCGGTTCCACGCGGCTGCGCATCCTCTCGATGGTGCTGGTGGCCCTGGTCCTCGCCGGGATGGTGTGGTCGCGCCTCGCGTACTGGCAGGTCGCCAAACACGGACAGCTCGCCTCGCAGGCGCAGGCGCAATATCGCGAGGTCGTCCAGCTGCCTGCGGTCCGCGGCGCGATCTTCGACCGACACCTGACGCAGCTGGTCGTCAACACGACGGTCTATTCGGCCTTCGTCTCGCCCGACCAGGTCCCAAAAACCGAGCGTGATCGCGTCGCGAACGGGCTCGTCACAGTCCTCGCCGCCGACAGGGCCAAGCTGACGGCGACCCTCGCCTCCGGCGCCAAGTTCGCGTACGTTGCCCGCCGGCTGCCGAAAGACAAGGCCGACCAGCTCCGGGCGCTCAAGCTGCCCGGGGTGGGCCTCGAGGAGGAGACTCAGCGCTCCTATCTTCCGGGGATCTCCTCCGGCACGACGCTTGCCTCCAACCTTCTTGGCTTCGTCAATTACAACGGCGACGGCCAGTACGGGCTCGAGGCCAAGTACCAGGGCGCGCTGGCAGGGACCCCCGGATACATCTCGAGCTACCGCGACCTGGCCAACCGCGAGATCGTGCTCGGCTCGCACACCCACCAGGACCCCGTCAACGGGTCCGACCTGGTTCTCTCACTCGACGCCAACATCCAGTACGCGTCCGAACAGGCGCTGGCCGACGGAGTGAAGAAGTACCACGCCGAGAGCGGCAGCGTGCTGATCATGGACCCGACCACCGGGGGCATCGTCGCGTGGGCGGACTACCCGAGCTACAACGCCAACGACTTCACGCACACGGACACGGCGCTCTTCAAGGACAACGTCGCGAGCTACGTCTACGAGCCCGGATCCGTGATGAAGGTCGTCACGCTCGCGGGGGCCATCAACTCAGGCGCCATCGCGCCCGACACAGTGATCAACGACCCGGGATATCTGAACGTCGGAGGTTATCGAATCTCCGACTGGGACCACCGCAACCACGGCAACGTCACCTACACCTATGTGCTCGAGCACTCACTGAACGTCGGCGCGATGAAGGCGATGCAGGCGGAGGGGCACGACGCCTTCTACAGCTACCTGCAGGGTTTCGGTTTGACGAAACCAAGCGGCATCGACGTTGGCGGCGAAACCTGCCTGCTGCCGGCGGCGGCTGACAAGCTCGCCGACTCGCAGTACGCGACGGCCGCCTTCGGTCAGGGTATTGACGCCAACATGGTGCAGATGCTCGCCGCGATCAACGTGATCGCCAACGGCGGCAAATACGCGCCGCCTCACGTCATGGAGCGGGTCGGAACGAAGGTCAACCCGCTTTTACTGCAGCCGCAGCGCCAGGTGATCACGCCGGCCACGGCGGCAAAGATGACCGCGATGATGGAATCGGTCGTGCAGCATGGCTCGGGCTGGACGTCGCGCGTCAAGGGCTTCGAGCTCGACCAGGCCGGCAAGACGGGCACCTCTCAGATCCCTGTCAACGGCCAGTACACGCAGGATGTTTGGGCTTCGTTCGTCGGCTTCCTGCCCGCGCAGCATCCGCGCTTCACGATGCTGGTCGTCGTTCGCAAGCCGCACGTCGACGGAAGCGACAAGGACTGGACCCTCAACGACGGCTACTTCACGGCGGCCCCGATCTGGCAGAGGATCGCCCAGGCGATGGTCGTCGACTGGCACATAACACCGGACCCTCGATAACAGTTCTCATATACGTATGAAGCTGTCGCTGCTCGAGATTCTCGAGGCGACCGGGGGCGGCGAGGTCGGCGGCACCCAGGTCGGCAATGCCTACTCGACCTTTCACACCGACTCGCGCGAAGTGGTGCAGGGCGGGGTGTTCTTCGCGCTGCGCGGCGCGGAGATGGACGGGCACCGTTTCGTCGACGACGCAATCAGGCGAGGAGCGGCCGCTGTCGTGATCGAGCGCCGCCGAGAGATTCCGCACGGCATCGCCGAGGTGCTGGTCCCCAAGACGTGGACGGCGCTCTACTCGCTCGCCTCCTGGACGCTTGCGCGAGTGAATCCGCTGGTCGTCGCGGTCACGGGCAGCAACGGGAAGACGTCGACCAAGGAAATGATCGCGGCGATCCTCGGTCGTCGTTTCGACGTCGCGCGCAGCGTCGGCAACCTCAATACGGAGACCGGCGTGCCGATGACGATTCTCAAGCTCGAGCCGCACCAAACGGCGCTGGTGCTCGAGATGGGCATGCAGCGTCCGGGCGACATCGGCAGGCTGGTCGCGCTTGCGCAGCCGTCGATCGGCGTGATCACCAACATCGGAATCGTGCACATGGAGTTCTTCAAATCTCGCGAGGAGCTGGCTCGGTCGAAGGGCGAGCTGTTGGCCGGGCTTTCAGACAAGGGCGTGGCCGTCCTCAACGCCGACGACCAGTTCTACCCGCTGCTCGCGTCCATGACCGACGCCCGGGTGACCAGCTTTGGCGTGGCTGCCGGCGATTACAGGCCTCATGGCTACCGGGCTCTCACCGGGGGCGGCTCGCAGTTTTCTGTGCGGGGAGTTGACGTCAAGTTGCGGATGGAAGGCCGGCACCAGGCGCTGAATGCCGTCGCGGCCCTCGCCGCCGGAGAGGCCGCCGGCGTACCACTTGAAGAGGGTGCGCAGTCGCTCGAGCAGGTCACCGTCGAGCATCGACTCGAGGAGCTGCCCACTGCCGGTGGCTATTCGATCGTCGACGACGCGTACAACGCGAGCCCGGAATCCATGCTCGCCGCATTCGAGGCCCTCGCCGAGAGCCCACGTCGGGGTCGCCTTCTCGCGGTGCTCGGCCAGATGGCGGAGCTCGGCGCGCTTTCCGAAGAGTCGCACCGGCGCGTCGGCAGCCGCGCCGCCGAAGTTTTCGACGCCGTGTGCGTGCTTGACGGCGAGCGGGCGCGAGTGCTGGCCGAATCCGCCGGTGCGGAGCTTGTATCAAGCCGCCCGGCCGCGCGCGATTGGGTGCGCCGGAACGCGCGCGAAGGCGACCGGGTCCTGATCAAGGGGTCGCATTCCACGCATCTCGACGAGGTGGTTCGGGAGCTGACCGAGGTTTGATCGTAGAGGCCTGGCCGGACCGACCATGCCTCTAGACCTGGCGACGTTCGCGATCACATTCGTGATCGCGCTGGTCCTGTATCCGACCACGATCCGCGCGCTGCGGCGGTTGAAGGCTGGACAGGTGATCCAGGACGAGCTGCCCGACAGCCATCAGAAGAAGGCGGGCACTCCGACCGGTGGCGGCGTGCTCTTCGTCGCGATCTCGATCCTGGCAGGCTTGCTCGCCGTATTGGCCGGCCACAGAGGTGTGTTGCCCGGCGTCACGGGGCTGGTCGTCGGAGGCCTCGTCGGTCTTGCCGACGACCGCAGCAAGCTGATGGTCGGAACGCGCGGCATACCCGCGCGTCTCAAGTTCCCAATCCAGGTTGTGCTGGCGATTCCCGTCGCCTACCTCGCGGTCCAGTTCGGCGGCATGCACCAGCTGTTCCTTCTGTCTTCACCCTCATGGATTCTGTTCCCGCTGGCGGTCGTCGCGATCGTAGGCACAGCCAACGCGGTCAACCTGACGGACGGAATGGACGGATTGGCGGGCGGCCTGTCGGTGATCGCCGTCGGGGCTTTGGTGCTTCTGCTTCCCAATGCCCAGGCGGGAGAGAAAGCCGTCGCGCTCAGCCTGTGTGGGGCGTTGGTGGCCTTTCTCATCTTCAATCGATACCCCGCGCGCGTTTTCATGGGCGACACCGGTGCACTCGCCATCGGCTACGCGCTCGCCGCAATGGCCATCCAGCAAGGGGTCTTGCTCTTGCTGCCGCTGATCGGACTGGTGTTTGTGCTCGAGACCCTGTCTGTCATCATTCAGGTCGCCTACTTCAAGGCCAGCGGCGGTCGACGCGTTTTCAAGATGACCCCGATCCACTACACGTTCCACCACCACGGTTGGACTGAGAACCGCATCGCGCTCAGCTTCTGGGCCGCGGGGCTCGTCTCGGCGCTTGCCGCTGCTGGGGTGGCGCGGCTGGCCACGTGACGGCGCTTGTAGTGGGCGCCGCGCGCAGCGGGATCGCGCTGGCAACCCATCTGATCGCTGCCGGCGACGCCGTGCGTGTCGTCGACCGCAAGCCTGCGGCCGAGCTGCAAGACGAGATTGCCCATATGCCTGGCGGGGTCGATCTGCGACTCGGAGACGAGCGAGGCGCCCTCGATGGAGTGCACATCGTCTACGCCAGCCCCGGCGTGCCGTGGGATTCACCGCTGCTGAACGAAGCCCGAGCACGGGGC
This sequence comes from Verrucomicrobiia bacterium, assembly GCA_035318965.1. Lineage (GTDB taxonomy): Bacteria > Chloroflexota > Dormibacteria > Dormibacterales > Dormibacteraceae > Palsa-870. The sequence continues at coordinate 19,196 of DATHDR010000235.1, forward strand.
ATCGCGATCTCGAGCGAGATCGACCTGTTCCTCAAGCTCAACAAGGGCACGGTCGTGGGCATCACCGGCACCAACGGCAAGACCACGACGACCGCGCTCACGGGCGTCGTCCTCGGGGCCGGCAAGCGGCCAGTCGTCGTCGGCGGCAACATCGGCGACACGGTGCTCGACCGGCTCGACGAGATCACTTCCGAGCACTGGGTGGTGCTCGAGCTCTCGAGCTTCCAGCTCGAATCCGTCGAGCACCCACGCCTTCACGCCGGGGTCATCCTCAACATCACGCCCGACCACCTCGACCGCCATGGCACCTTCGATCGGTACGTCGACCTGAAGGCCCGCGCGATTCAGTTCGCCGGTCCGGACGATTTCGCCGTCCTCAACGGCCGCGATGAGGCAACGCGCGCGCTTGCCACGCGCACCCGGGCCGAGGTCGTCTGGTTCGACCAGCATCAGCCACTCCCACCGATGCCGCTTCCCGGGCGGCACAACATGGAAAACGCGCTCGCGGCGGCCGCGGTCGGTCGGATCGCGGGCCTGTCTGACGAGACGATCAATGCAGCGATCCGCTCATTCAAGGGAGTCGAGCATCGGCTCGAGCTCGTGGGGGAGTGGGCGGGCGTGCGCTGGTTCAACGATTCGAAAGCCACCAACCCGGACGCCGGGCGCGTGGCGCTTAACGCGTTTCCGGGCGCGCCGGTGGTACTCATCGCGGGCGGTTACGGCAGCGGCTTCGAGCTCAAGGATTGGCTGGCCGACGTGCTGGCCCGCACCGAGGCGGTCGTGCTGATCGGCGCGTCGGCCGACCTGCTGCAGGAGGCGCTGCGCGATCATCCGAAAGTTGTCCGCGCATCGACGCTCGAAGACGCGGTGAGCAAGGCGGCGGGACTGACGCGCCTGGGTGGCGTCGTCTTGCTCAGCCCGGCCTACAAGAGCTTCGACATGTTCAAGGACTACGAGGATCGGGGCAACCAGTTCAAAGCCCTGGTCCACAAGCAGTTCGCGGCATGAGCACCGCCGCAAGAGAAAGGCGCCAGCCGGACAGGCTCCTGCTGTTCACGACGTTCTTGTTGTGCGGCGGCGGCCTCGTGATGGTCACGAGCGCAAGCGTGGCCTTCGCCTACACGCAGCACCAGTCGGCCTTCTACTACGCCGAGCGCCAGGCCGCGTGGATGCTGATTGGTTTTGTCGCGCTTTTCGTGCTGAGCCGGATCGACTATCACCGCCTGCGTCCGCTCGCGCCGGCGGGCGCGGTGGTCGCGGCGCTGCTGATGATTCTCGTGCTGGTCCCGCACCTTGGCGTGACGGTGAACGGCGCACGCCGGTGGTTCGACGCCGGGCCTCTCGGCACTTTTCAGCCTTCTGAGCTGGGCAAGCTGGCGTTCGCAGTGTTCGTGGCGCATTGGGTGGACAAGAACTCGCCGCAGATGGGCAATTTCCAGAAGGCCTTCGTCCCATTCGCCGCAATGCTCGCGGGCGTCCTCGTCCTATTGATGCTGGAGCGCGACCTGGGGACGTCGATCGTGGTGGTCGGCATCTTCGTCAGCACCTATTGGGCCGGCGGGGGTCGAATTCGCCACATGGTCCTGCTGATCGGGGCTCTTGGCCTGGCGTTTGTCGCGCTCTCCGTCTTCGAGAGCTATCGCCTGGCCAGGCTCACCGCGTTTGTCAACCCGTGGGCTGATCCGCTTGGCGCCGGCTTCCAGGCCACGCAGTCCCTTTACGGCCTCGCCTCGGGGGGTTTCTTCGGAGTAGGCATCGGCCATTCCATCGAGAAGTACGGCTGGCTGCCCGAAGCCCACACCGACTTCATCTTTGCAATCGTCGGCGAGGAGACAGGCCTGCTCGGCACCACCCTGGTGATGCTCGGTTTTCTCTTCTTCGGGCTGCGCGGCTATCGCGCCGCGCTGCGGGCGCCAGACCGCTTCGGCGTGGGCCTGGCAGCTTCGATCACGACGTGGATCTGCTTTGAAGCATTGTTGAACATGGCGACTGTCACCAACACCCTGCCCATCACGGGCGTGCCCCTACCTTTCTTCAGCTACGGCGGCACGGCCGTGGCGACCACGCTCGCGGCAGTCGGTGTTCTGCTCAGCATCGCCCGGAGTGGAACAGGATCTGCGCTAGGAAAATCAGATGAGGCTATTGATCGCTGGCGGCGGGACCGGCGGGCACCTGTATCCGGCGCTCGCAGTCGCGCGAGCTCATAAGGAAGAGGAGCCGGACGGTGCCGTGCTCATGGTCGGCCGCAGAGGTGGGCCGGAGGAACGGCTCGTGCCCGCCGCACGGTTCGATCTGGCGACCGTCAACATCCGCGGCCTGGACCGGGATGCCGTGTGGAAGAACGTCGCCCTTCCTGTCCTCATCCCGGCGGCTCTGCGCGGCGGCCTACTCATCGTCGATTGGTTCAAGCCCGACGTCGTCCTGGGCATGGGGGGCTACGTGATGGCGCCCGCGGTGGCGGCCGCTCGGCTGCGCGGCATCCCTTACGTCCTGCATGAGAAGGACGTGAGGCCCGGGCTGGCGACGCGATTCTTCGCCGGCGGGGCGGCGGCCATCTGCACGACGCTGCCTGGGACCGAGCGCCGGCTTCCCCGTCGCCGCGTCGAGCTCACCGGAGTCCCACTTCGGGAAGGCTTCACGCAACGCACCCCGGAGGTTCCGCCGCGCCGCCTCCTGGTCACGGGCGGGAGCCAGGGCGCCCGGAACCTGAACCAGGCGGTGTGGTCCGCGCTTGCCGACCTCTGCAGCCGTTTCGAGGAGGTCGTGCACGTCGCCGGCGCGCAGGGCACAGACGGGGTGACGCAGCATGCCCGCGCGCGCTATCGAGGGATGGCGTTCACTGATGACATGGCGGACTTGATGTCACGCGCCGATCTGATCGTGAGCCGCGCCGGCGTCGGCACCATCGCCGAGGCCACTGCGGTCGGCCTGCCCATGATCCTGGTCCCCGGCACGTTCGGGGGCGGCCACCAGGAGCTGAACGCCGCGGCGATGGTGGAAGCCGGCGCCGCGGTCCGCCTCGGCGACGCCGAGCTCACGGGCGCCAGCCTCATGGCGACGATCGCGGCGTTGGATGACGAGCGGTTGCGGGCGATGGCCAGGGCTTCGGCGGCGGCGGGGCGGCGCGACGCGGCAAAGCGCGTGCTCGCGATCCTGCATGAGGTCTCTCGAAAATGAGAGTCCACCTGATGGGCGCAGGCGGCGCCGGAGTCTCGGCACTGGCCAGGGTCTTTCTCGCCCGCGGCGACCAGGTCAGCGGCTGCGACCTAAAGGAGTCGGAGACCACGAATGAGCTCGAGGACGCCGGCGTGCGCATCCTCATCGGCCACGACCCGGAGCACGTGCTGTTCCAGGACCTGCTCGTCTACAGCGGAGCGATCAAGGGCTCGCCCGAGCTGGATGCTGCGAGGGCGATGGGATTGAAGGTGCTGAGCCGCGCCGAGATGCTGGCTGAGCTCATCAACACCTCAGACTCGATCGCGATCGCCGGCACTGCCGGCAAGACCACGGTCACCGGCATGGTCGGACACATCCTCGTCACCGCGGGATACGACCCGACCGTCCTGGTTGGCGACGGATCGAGCGCGCGCGCCGGGAAGTCGAGCTGGCTGGTGGCTGAGACCGACGAGTCGGACGGGACGCTAACGCTTCACCATCCGCGCCGCGCCATCGTCACCAACATCGAGCTCGACCACCCCGACCACTTCCGGGACGTGAGCGCGGTTCGCGACCTTTTCGAATGGTTCGTCCTCAACCTGCCGGACGACGGCCTGGCCGTCGTGTGCGCGGATGACGACCTGGCGCGCGAGCTCAAGCCTAAGGCGAGGCGCGTGACTTACGGATTTCGCCACGACGCGACCTATCGCACCGAGCCCGTGCGTCCTTTTCCCATCCACCACGATGGAAAAGAGCTCGGCAGGATCAACCTGCGCCAGCCGGGCCGGCACAACATCCAGAACGCGGCTGGGGCAGCGGCGATGGCCCTCGAGATCGGAATTCCGTTCGCGGACGTCGCGGCCGCACTGGAGTCGTTCCCGGGCACGCACCGCCGCCTGGAGTTTCTCGGCGCGTTCCAGGGCGCGGCGGTTTATGACGATTACGCGCATCACCCGACGAAGGTGCGAGCGACGATCGAGGCAGCAAGGGAGCTTCGCCACCGGCGGCTCATCGTCGTATTCCAGCCGCACCGCTACTCGCGCCTGACGGCGCTGATGCACGACTTCACGCGGGCGTTCAGCGGGGCCGACAAAGTACTGATTCTCGACGTGTACAGCGCGGGCGAGCAAAACACGTCGGGGGTCAGCGCCGCAGACCTTGCGCACCAGATCCCGGGCGCCACCTATGTCGGCGATTTCAAGACGGCGCGCGAGATGCTCCAGGGATTGGTCGGGCCGGACGACCTCGTGCTGCTGATGGGCGCGGGAGACATCAACAAGTTGGGCGATGAGCTGGCGCACCGCGTCTAAGCTCAGCTGGCTTCGCTCGCTGACCGCAGTCAGCGAGGACGAGCCGCTCGCCTCGCGCACCTCTTTTGGCATCGGCGGACCCGCGGACTTCTTCGTCGAGATGGCCCGGCCGGCGGCAATCGAAGAGGCGATCAACGGCTCCGTGGAGCGAGGAATCCCGTACATGCTCCTCGGCGCCGGTACAAATCTGCTGATCGCCGACGCGGGAGTGGAAGGGCTGGTGATCAGGGTCGTCAACCGCGAGCACCACGTCGACGGCAGGCAGCTGCGCGCCGGCGCGGGCTTGAAGATGATGCGTCTCGCGCGCATCGCCGCCGACGCGGGCCTGCGTGGCTTCGAGTTCGCGATTGGCGTGCCCGGCACCGTCGGCGGTGCGGTCTATCAGAACGCCGGGTGTTGGGGCAAGGAGCTCCGCGAGGTTCTCGTCGAGGTCCAAGGCTTCATGCCTGGCCACACGAAGACGACGTGGAAGCCGGCCGACCTGAAGTTCGACTACCGAACGTCGGCGCTGCGCGATGGAAAGCTGAAAGGCGGGCTCGTGGTCGAAGCGACGATCCAGCTGGAGAGGGGCGACGGGGAAGAGGCCAAAGCCATGATGGCCAAGCTCACCAAGGAGCGCAACGAGACCCAGCCGATCAAGACGAAGAACTGCGGCAGCGTCTTCAAGAATCCGCAAGGCGATTCGGCGGGGCGGCTGGTGCAGGCCGCGGGCCTCAAAGGCGCCCGCGAGGGCAAGGCCGTCATCTCGTCCCTCCACGGCAACTTCATCGTGAACGAGGGCGGAGCGACGGCGGTTGAAGTGAAGAAGCTCATCGAGCGGGTGCAGGCCGAGGTGAGGCGCCGGTTTAACGTCGAGCTCGAGACCGAGGTCGAGATGGTCGGCAGGTTCAACCGGTGAAAGTCGCCGTGCTGCGCGGCGGCCGGTCAGCTGAGCGCGAGGTTTCCCTCAGGTCGGGAGCGCAGGTCGAGAAGGCGCTGGTGGCGCGCGGTCACGTGGTCACCGGCATCGACCCGGACCTCACCACCTGGGACTTGCTGCGCGACGGAGATTTCGACTGCGTCTTCAACTCGCTCCACGGACGGCTCGGCGAGGACGGCACGGTGCAGGGGATGCTCGAGCTCCTCGGCCTGCCCTACACCGGGTCTGGAGTTCTCGCGTCGGCTCTGTGCATGGACAAGGCACGCGCCAACGCCATGATGGCGGCCACCGGCCTGCGGATCCCGATGTTCGAGGAGATGGAGATCAAGGAGGGCGTTGCCGGCGACGTCGTCGAACAGCTAGTCGCGACGTACGGGCTGCCGGTGGTGATCAAGCCGGTACGCGAAGGCTCGACCATCGGGCTGACGATTGCCCAAGACGCCGACGAGGTGGCGAGCGGACTGTTGCTCGCGGCTCGTTATGACCGCCGCGTCATGATCCAGAAGTTCGCCGCCGGCACCGAGATCACCGTCGGGGTGCTCGCCACGCCAGAGATCCAGGTGCTGCCGACGCTGGAGATCGTCAGCGACAACCCCGTCTACGACTACGACGCCAAATACACGGCGGGAAAATCGCACCACATCATCCCGGCCCGGATCTCGGAGCGTGCTCAGCTCGACGCCCCCGAGGCTGCGCGGCGCGCGTTTATCGAGCTCGGCTGCTCCGGCATGGCGCGCGTCGACATCATCGTCGACGAGCACAGCAATCCATGGGTGCTGGAAGTCAACACGGTGCCGGGCCTGACCGAGGTCTCGCTTCTGCCCGATGCGGCGAAAGCCGCGGGCATCGCATTCGACGAGCTGTGCCAGCGCCTGATCGATCATGCGGTCGGCCGCAGTGAACGCCACGTCGGACCGCCCGTCGGGTGAGATTTCGCCGCCGCCGCAGCCTGTTCTCATCGCCTCCAAGGCGCGGCCTCGAACGCAGTGAGCCCCTCAAAGGTCAGCTGTGGACGCGCTCGGAGCAAGCCCTCCGAGAGCCCGAGGTGCACTGGGCGTGGCGCGGCCTGGCGGCGGGTGTGGCGGTACTGGAAACGGTGCTCCTCGCGTGGCTGTGGTTCGGACCAATGCTCGCGGTGCAGTCCATCGACGTGCAGGGCGCGCAACACATGTCCCGTGCACAGGTGGCGCGTGCCGCTGGTCTCGTCGACGGCACCTCCGTGCTGTCGGTCGACGCCGAGTCGGCGCACCAGCGCCTGCTGAACCAGACGTGGGTGCGCACCGCTACCGTCGTGCCGCAGCTGCCTGGAAACGTCGTGATTCGTGTGAGTGAGTGGCAGCCGATCGCCGCCTATCACGCGGGCAAGAGCGCGAAAGCCTTCTTCCTGTCGGCCGAGGCAGTGGTCCTCGGTCCGGCGACAACCGTGGGACCGCTGGTCGACGTCCAGGGACCGGCGGGCGCCGACCCAAGGGTCGGAGACCGCCCGCTTGGGGACCCGCAGCTCCTGACCGCGATGGTCAACATCCAGCGGAACCTCCCGGCCCTGATCGGCCAGGACGTGGCGGGCTTTGTGTTCGACTCGTGCGGCGACCTCACGCTTCTCGCAAAGCGCGGTTGGAAGGTTTACTTTGGCCGCGTGCTGACGCCCGAGGAGTTCGCGACGCTGCAGTCCAAGCTGACGGCGCTGAAGGCGATCGCCGGGAGCGTGAACTACGCCTCGGCCGACCTGGACTACGTCAACGTGATGAACCCGGCCGAGCCCGCCGTCGGCTTCAAGTCCAAGGCCCCTCCGCCGCCGTCACCAACCCCGGGCGCAACGCCGGCGCCCACCCCGGCCCCGACATGCAAGTAATCGTCGTCGCGATCCTCTTCGCGATCCTGGGAGTGATCCTCGGCGTGCTCTCGCCAGTGACCATTCCGATCACTTACGCGCGCTATACCGCGGTCGCATTGCTCGCAGCCCTGGACTCAATCTTCGGCGCGTTCAAGGCATACATCGCAGGCACGTTCGAGCCTCGCGTCTTCTTCAGTGGACTGCTGACGAACATGACCCTGGCCGCGGTCCTCGTCTATTTCGGCGACAAGCTGGGCGTGGACCTGTCGATCGCGGCGATCGTGGCGTTCGGAGTCCGGATCTTCAACAACCTGGGAGCGATCCGCCGCCACTACTTGTAGTTGAAACCCGCACCCCACAGTCCAGTGCGGGTATCCTCGCAACCCCAAACCCGCATGCCACAGTCCCATGCGGGTTTCATCCCCGAAAAGCCTCCCAAACCTCGCCCAGACACCCTCTTCCCAGACCGTTACCCCCGTCGCTGAACCACAAGGCGTGCCCTTAATCCCCCGGCTACCCACAAAATCTGGTTCCCCAAGCCGCCCGGGAGCCCTTATAATCCCGGCAGCCCGCCCAATATCTCTCTCTACGTTCCAGGAGGCATCCCAGCACAAGTTTTGTCGAGGCGGAAGAAAACCGTCGGTCTAGACCTGGGCACGAGCCGGGTCTCGGTAGTCATCGCCGAGTCTGACGACCCCGGCGCGCCCGTGAGCATCATCGGCGTGGGCGAAAGCCTCTCCGACGGCCTGCGCAAAGGCGTGGTCGTGAACCTCGACAAGACGATCGCGGCCATCCAGGCCGCTGCGGTCACCGCCGAGCGGATGGCCGGCCAGCGGATCGAATCAGTCGTCGTCTCCCTCGCCGGCACCCACATCTGGTCACAGAACTCGATGGGCGTCGTCGCCGTCGCGCGTCCCGACCACGAGATCGGCGAAGAAGACGTCCAGCGGGTGGTCGAGGCCAGCAGGGCGATCAGCGTCGCCTCCGACCGCCAGGTCATCCACGTCATCCCTCGCGCCTACACCGTCGACGGACAGGACGGGGTGAGAGACGCAATCGGCATGACCGGGCACCGCCTCGAGGTCGAGACCAACATCATCACCGGCGCCCAGACCGCGGTCCAGAACGCCATCAAGTGCGTGCACGGCGCCGGGTTCGACGTCGAGGACGTCGTCTGCGCCGGCCTCGCCGCCGGCGAGGGCGTGCTCAGCCAGCAGGAGATCGAGCTCGGCGTCTGCCTGGTCGAGATCGGCGCCGGCACCACGAACGTCGTCGTCTACAACGACGGTTCCGCCCGCCACCTCGCTGTGCTTCCCGTGGGCGGCAACCACGTGACCAGCGACATCGCGATCGGCCTTCGTACGACGCTCGACGAGGCCGAGAGCCTGAAGCTCAACTACGGCCACTCGCTGCCCGAGGTCATCGACCACGCAGAGAAGGTCGAGGTTCGCCAGGTCGGTGGTGACAGGATCACCGCCCTGCCGCGCCGCTTCCTGGCCGAAATCATCGGCCCGCGCATGACGGAGATCTTCCAGATGGCGCGTGAAGAGGTGCGCAAGACGGGC